>NZ_JBEYFY010000001.1:179708-420803 GCF_040703595.1 Streptomyces sp. NPDC007084 | reverse complement strand
GCGCCTACCTGCGAAAACGCGGCATCGCGTGCGTCATCCCCGAACGCACCGACCAGATCAGCGGCCGCCGACGACGCGGCGAGAGGCTCTGCCGCCTCGACACCACCGCCTACCGGCGCCGCAACGTCATCGAACGCTGCTTCAACAAACTCAAACAGAACAAAGCCCTCGCCACCCGCTACGACAAACGAGCCCGCCACTACAAAGCCCTGGTCACCATCGCCTGCCTACGACTCTGGCTCCCCACCGACATTGCGGACACACCCTAGGGCGGCACCCATACGTGAGGCCCCGGCCGTCGGCCGGGGCCTCACGCGTTCCCTCACCTCACCCGCTCACCGGCGGTCTCACTCACCGGCGGTCTCACTCACCGACTCCCTCGCTCACCGGCCGCCCGGGACCCAGTCCCAGGAGTCGGCGGAGGAGGAACCGGAGACCGTCCAGGTCCACGAGCTGGAGACGCTGAAGGTCCAGGAGCCGGAACCGTTCGAACTCCAGCCGGGGTCCCGGCTCAGGTCACGGTCGTTGTGGTCCCAGTGCGCGTTGTGCCACACCCCGTCCTTCTCCCCGGGGCACGGGTCCGAGCAGCTCGGCACCGTGTGGCCGCCGGTGTCCACGAACGCGGCGCTGGCCCAGGCGTGCGCGCCGACGAGCCAGTACCAGGTCGTGTTGCCGAACACGCTCTGCCCGCGCACCGCGCACTGGACGCGGTCCTGGCTGCCCGGCGAGAGCGCGTCCACGACCGGTGACTTCGTGCTGGGCTGCAGCCGGACGTTGAGTTCGCCGCCGGAGACGACGGTGCCCCAGACGGGGCCGCCCGAGCCGCCACCGCCGTTGACGGGCGCCGACGAAGCCGCCGCCATGGAGGTGCCGGCGGCCGCGACGGTGAGGACACCGCCGCTGATCAGGGCCGCGGCAAGAGTCCGCAGGGCCGGGGTGGTGCGCATATCGGCCTCCTTCTCCCCCGTTTTCCCAGATCCAGATAACACCCGTTCGAGTGAGGGCTCCACCGGAGCGGGCGGAGGCCTTGGGGCCACTGGGCTGTGCGGGTCCGGGCCGAGGGCGCGGCGCCGTCCGGGGCCGCCGACCGGCCGACGGGACCGGTCCTCCGGTCCGTTCCGGGGCCCCCGTTCGGCTTGTCGTCTGCGCCCATTTGCAGCCAACCCGCTCGCGTACGGCCCTGCGGAGGCCTTGCCTGGAGGGGTGTCCCCTCGTCTCCGGAGCGTCCTGTCGGCGGTGCTGATCGGCCTCGCCTGTCTCCTCGCGCCGCTCGGCGCGCTGTCGACGTGGGCGATGTACGGGCTCGGCGACTCCGGACGCTACGAGGCCACGGTGGCGCCGCTCGCCGCCGACGCCGACGTGCGCGACGCGGTGGCCGCCGGTGTCACCGACGGCATCCTGCGCGAGGTGCACGTCCGGCCGAGGCTCCAGGGGCCCGTCAACCACTTCGTGCGGGACGCCGTGCGCTCGTTCACCGAGACGGAGGCGTACCGGACGGCCTGGGAGACCGCCAACATGGCCGCCCACGAGGCGGTGATGCGGGCGCTGCGCGACGACCGCGCCGGTGCCGTGACCGTCGACCTCGCGCCCGTCACCGAGCGGGTCAAACTCCGGCTCGCCGCCGACCACATGCCGCTGGCCGACCGCATCCCCGTGGAGCACACCCGGATCACCGTGCTCGGCGCCGAGGACCTGGCCCGGCTCCGGAAGGGGTTCCACGTGCTCGAAGTCGCCGGTTTCTGGCTGCCCGTGACGTCGGTCGTCTTCGCGGCGGCCGGCATCGTCCTCGCCGTCCGCCGCCGCAGGGCGGTCCTCGCGACGGGCATCGGCACGGCGCTGGGCGCGGCCCTGCTCGGTGTCGCGGTCGCCGTCGGCCGCGGTCTCACCCTCGCCGGTCTGCCGGACGGGGTGTCGCGCACGGCCGCGGGCGCGGTCTACGACGCCCTCACCGAGACCCTCCGGTTCGTCTCCTGGCTGCTCCTCGCCACCGGTCTGACGGTCGCCCTCGCCGCCGCCCTCACCGGCGCGTACGCCCGCCACCGGCGAACGGCCGCGGCAGCGCCGCAGCGGCAGGCGCCCGCCGAACAGTCCACCCGGGTCGGCGCCTGATCCCTTCGGTACGGGTGCTGGTACCGGTACTGGTACTGGTACCGGTCCGGGGCTGGTGCCCGAGCCGGGGCCGGCTCCGCCGGCTCCCGCGCCCTCCCCTCGCCGGCCCCGTCTTCGAGGGAGGATGCGGGGGGATGCGGGGGGATGCGGGGAGGATGCGGAAGTGGCGGACATCCCACGCGAACGAGCGGAGGGCCGGGAGTTGGACACTGGGGCGGCCGGCCGGCGAAGCGCGGAGGAGCCCGCCCGCCGCGAGCGGCGCGGACACGGCGGCGTCCGTACCGTCGGGGCCTGGCTCGCCGGGCTGCTGCTCGCCGGGGTGAGCGTCGTCGTCGGCTGCCGGGCCGCCGACACCGACGCGGTCACCCCCGTACCGCAGGTGCTCGCCTTCCTGCCGTGGCTGCTCGTGCCGGCCGGACTCGCGCTCCTGCTCGCGCTGCTGACCCGCTGGCGGACCGGCCTGGTCTGGGCGGTCGTCGCCCTCGGCTTCGTCGCCTGGTACATCGAGCCCTACGGCAGGACCCGCGCGCCGGCCGGTCCCGCGCTCGCCGAACTGCGGGTGATGACGTCCAACGTCGAGTTCGGGCGGGGCACCGGCTCCCTGATCGAGACGGTCCGCCGACGCGCGCCCGACATCCTTTTCGTGGAGGAGTGCGAGTACGGCTGCTCACGCGCGCTGGCGGACGCCTTCGGCGGGAGCGGCGGCGCCTACCCGTACCGGGCGGCCGTCGAGGGGGCCGGGTCCGACGGCTCGCTCGTGCTGAGCCGCTTCCCGCTGCGCCCCGCCGCCGGGGTGCACGGCACCATGGGCATGCCGGGCGCGTTCGCCGACGTGCGCGGCCACACCGTCGGACTCCAGCTCGCCCACCCGATGCCCCCGATCCCGGGCCAGGTCGGCGTCTGGCGGCGGGAACTCGGCGCGCTGCGCCACTACGCGGCGAACAGCCGGGGCCCGACCATCGTCGCCGGGGACTTCAACGCCTCCCAGGACCACGCCGTCTTCCGCCGCGTCCTCGACACCGGGCTGTACGACAGCGCCCGGCTCGCCGGCTCGCCCCGGACGCCGAGCTGGCCGGCCCGGACCACACCGGAGTTCGGCGCGCAGATCGACCACGTCCTCGTCTCCGCCGACTTCTCCGCCCGGCGAACCGCCTTCCCCCGGATCGACGGCACCGACCACCGGGCCCTGGTCGTCGACCTCACGCTGCACGAACGGAGGGGATGAGCCGGATGAGCCGGATGAGCCGGACCGACGACGGACACAAGCCCCCGGCCGGCCCCCGGTCGGGCTGTCGACCGGCCCCCGATCGGGCTCCCGGCCGGCCCCCCGGACACCAGCCCCGGCCGGCTCACCCCGCCCGGCCGAGCCGGGTGAGCTGCAAAAACCCCCGTACCCGGGGCCCATACTTGGGTCATGTCCCGCCCGTTCCCCATCGGCCTCACCCCGCCCGACTGGCTGGTCAGGAACCTCACTCCACAGCGGGCCCCCGTCAACCGGCCCGCCGTCGCCCGCGCCGCCGTCGCCATGGCCCTGCCGCTCGCCGTCGGCCTCGCCTGCGGCCGGCCCGCGTACGGCGCCCTCGCCTCCATGGGCGCGCTGTCCGGAGTCATCGGCGACACCGCCGACGCGTACCGCATGCGGATCTTCAACATCGCCGTACCGCAGCTCTTCGGCGCGGTCGGCGTCACCATCGGCGCCCTCGTCTTCGGCCACGGCTGGACCGCCGTCGCCGCCGTGACCGGTGTCGCCCTGGTCTCCGGGATGATGTCCTCGATCGGCGCGGTCGCCTCCGTCGCCGGCCTGCTGCTCCTCCTCAACTGCGTGATCGGCGCCGGGCTGCCACTCCCCGGCTCGTGGTGGCTCGCCCCGGTCCTGATGTCCGGCGGCGGCCTCCTCGTCCTCCTGCTCGCGCTGCTGGCCTGGCCGCTGCGGTCGGGGGTGCCCGAGCGGGCGGCCGTCGCCGACACCTACCGCAAGGTCGGGGACCTGCTCGCCGCGAGCGGCACCGGCGCCTACGAGGACCTGCGCCTCACCGTCACCCGCTCCCTGAACGAGTCCTACGACGTCGTCCTCGCCCGGCGCGTCTTCCACCACGGCCGCAGCCCCGACCTCGTCCGGCTGCTCGCCCAGCTCAACGCGGTCACCCCCGTGGTCGAGTCCGCCCCCGCCGCCCACCAGCGGGGCGCGCCCCTGCCCGCCGCGATCCCGGCAGCAGTGCACCGGCTCGCCGAGGCCGTCGAGACCGGCTCCGCCAGCCCGGTCGAACTGCGGCTGCCGGTCCCCGCCGACGAGACCGCGCGGGCCATCGACCACGCGGTCCGGCACGCCGCCGGTGTCGTCACCGACGGCTCGCCCGACCCCCTCGACGACCGGCTCGGCCGGCCCGCCACCCTCCGCGTCCGCGCCGCCCGCGCCACCCGGAACGTCCTGATGTCCGCCGCCTCCTGGCGCTACGGCATCCGGCTCGCCCTGTGTATCGGCCTCGCCCAGGTACTGGTCTCGACCGTCCCCGTGCCCCGCTCGTACTGGGTCGCGCTGACCATCACCTTCGTCATGAAGCCCGACTTCGGGTCCGTGTTCTCCCGGGCCCTGCTGCGCGCGCTCGGCACGGTCGCCGGGCTCGTCGTCGCGGCGGCGGTGCTGACCGTGGTGCCGCGAGGCTGGGGGGACGTGGGCGTGCTGCTGCTGCTCGCCCCGCTCATCCCGGCGGGCACCCCGCGCGGGTACGGCTACCAGACGGCCGCGATCACCCCGGTGATCCTGCTGCTGTCCGACATCCTCAACCACCAGGGCACCGGGCTCGTCGTCCCGCGCCTGGTCGACTCCCTCGTCGGCTGCGGGATCGCCCTGGTGGCCGGATATCTGCTCTGGCCGGAGAGCTGGCACGCCCGGGTCGGCGACCGGCTGGCGGACGCGGTCGCCGACACCGCCGAGTACGTCGAGCTGGCCTTCGGCGACCTCGCCGATCCGGCCGCCCGCGCGCGCAGCAGACGCCGGCTGTACTGGGACCTGTCCTCGATCCGTACGGAGTTCCAGCGCGCCCTGACCGAACCGCCGCCCAACGGGCGCCGGGCCGCCGCCTGGATGCCGCTGGTCGTCGCCGTCGAACGCATCGTGGACGCGACGACCGCCGCCCGGGTCCGGGTGCGCGGGGGAGCGGCGGAACCGTCCGCCGCCGAGATCACCGGCATCGCGCGCCAGCTCCGCGAACTGTCGGAGGGGCTGCGCGAGACGGACGTCCTCGTCGCGGTGCGCACGGAACTGACCGGCCCGGCGGGCAGCGTGCTCGAACCGGTGCGCCAGGAGGTCGCGGCGGCCCGCACGATCGCGTCCCCGCACTGAGCCGGGCGCCGGGCGAACAGAGTTGACGCGTAAGGGGGTTGACGGGCGCGCCGGTGAGGGTGTCACCAGGGTGCCGCCCCTGCCGAAGATCACCTTCTGTGGCCGCTAACCTTACGTGTCCGTCCTGGCCAGGGATTGACGGGCATCAACTCACGCGAAGGGTTGCGCACATGGGCATTCTCACTCTCCTGCGGAATGCGTTCGGCCGCTCACGCAAGGGGCGTGACGCCGACGCGGAGACCTCGCGAGAGGTGACGCCGACGGTTCCGCCCCCCTCCCAGGAGGCCACCCCCACTCCGACGCCGACTCCGACCGAAACCCCGGAAACGGCAACGGCAACGGCGTCGACAACGGACCCGGCCCCGGAGTCCTCCACCCCCGACCCCAAGATCCCGTCCCAGCCGACCCCGTCGGTCGTGGACGACCTGGTCTCCGCAGCCTTCGACAACGTAACGGTCCCCAAGCAGACCCCGTCCCCCAAGGCGGAGCCTGTCGCGGACGCCGGCCCGGAGACCGAGACGAAGCCCGAGGCGGAGCCCGTCGCGGACGCCGGCCCGGTGGTCGAGGCGGAGCCCGAGGCGGAGCCTGTCGCGGACGCCGGCCCGGAGACCGAGACGAAGCCCGAGGCGGAGCCTGTCGCGGACGCCGGCCCGGTGGTCGAGGCGGAGCCCGTGGTCGTCGCCGAGGCGGGCCCGGTGACGGCGATCGAGCCGGACCCGACGCCGGAGGCGGAGCCGGAGCCTGAGCCGGTGATCGAGCCGGTCACGGTGACCGAGCCGGAGGCGGCCATCGAACCGGCGACGGTGGTGGAACCCGAGGCCCCGGTGGAGGAGCCCGAGGCCGAGGGCGAAGCCGAGGCGGCCACCCCGGTGACCGCGGCACCCGCCGACGGCGAGGAAACCCCCCACCCCCGACCCGAGCCGGCCAACGAAGCCAGCACGGGCGGTGCGGGTGGGAGCACTCCCGCCGAAGGCGAAGCCGAGGCGGCGCCCCCGGCACCCCCCGCACCCGCCGACGGCGAGGAAACCCCCCACCCCCGACCCGAGCCGGTCAGCGAAACCAGCACGGGCGGCGCGGGCGGGAACACCCCCGCGACCCCAACCCCAACCCCGGCCCCGGCCCCGGCCCCTGCCCCGGCGGTCCCCCTGACAAGGGTCAAGTCAAAGGCCCCGGCGCTGGCAACGGCGTACAAGGAAGCGGGTACCGCGCTGAAGAAGCGGGACCTGACCGGCACCCGAGCCAAGATCTACCTCGTACTCGACCGCTCCTCCTCCATGCGCCCCTACTACAAGGACGGCTCCGCCCAGGCCCTGGGCGAACAGGCCCTCGCCCTCGCCGCCCACCTGGACCCGGAGGCGACCGTCCACGTCGTCTTCTTCTCCACGGAACTGGACGGCACCGGCACCCTGACCCTCACCGAGTTCGAGAACAAGGTCGACGAGCTGCACGCCGGCCTCGGCCGCATGGGCCGTACGAGCTACCACGCGGCGGTCGAGGAAGTCGTCTCGCACTACCAGAAGTCGGACACCACGGACCCGGCGCTGGTGCTGTTCCAGGTGGACGGCGCTCCCGACGCGAAGACCCCGGCCACCCAGTCGCTCGCGGACGCGGCCAAGGACCACCCGAACGTCTTCTTCTCCTTCGTCGCGTTCGGCGAGAAGGAGAACAAGGCCTTCGACTACCTGCGCAGGCTGAAGACCGGCAACACGGCCTTCTTCCACGCGGGCCCGGCCCCGCGCGAGCTGACGGACGTCGAGATCTACGACGGCGTCCTGGAGAACTGGCGCCCGTAACGGCCGAGGCCACCCGAGCCGCCCCGCGTCCCCACCCCGCCCCCGACCCCCGCACCACTCCCCCATAGCCCTCATAGCCCTCATAGCCCCCATCGCACCACCCCCGGGCCGCCCCTTCCCACCCTGTGAAAAAGGAAGCGGGCGGCCCGCGCGTGTCGGCTACGATTTCAAGGTTCACCGATGACGACGCGCCGGCCGGAGAACCGAGGCGGTCGTCACCCCACGTAGCGACTTGGGAGCAGCCCGCGATGGCTCGACACCTCATCACCAGCGCCCTTCCGTACATCAACGGGATCAAGCACCTGGGCAACATGGTGGGGTCCATGCTCCCGGCGGACGTGTACGCCCGGTACCTCCGCCAGCGCGGTCACGACGTCCTCTACATCTGCGCGACGGACGAGCACGGCACCCCCGCCGAACTGGCGGCCAAGGAGCAGGGCCTGCCCGTGGACGTGTTCTGCGCGCAGGCGCACGACGCGCAGAAGGCGGTCTACGACGGCTTCGAGCTGGCCTTCGACTACTTCGGCCGCAGCTCCAGCCCGCAGAACCGGGAGATCACCCAGCACTTCGCGCGCCGTCTGAACGAGAACGGCTTCATCGAGGAGCGCGCGATCCGCCAGGTGTACTCGCCGGCCGACGGGCGTTTCCTGCCCGACCGCTATGTGGAGGGCACCTGCCCGCACTGCGGCTACGACAAGGCCCGCGGCGACCAGTGCGAGAACTGCACACGCGTCCTCGACCCCACGGACCTGATCAACCCGCGGTCGGCGATCTCCGGCTCGACGGACCTGGAGGTCCGCGAGACGAAGCACCTGTTCCTGCTCCAGTCGAAGCTCCAGCACGAGGTCGAGGAGTGGGTGGCCCGGCACGAGTCCGAGTGGCCGCAGCTCGCCTCCTCCATCGCCCGCAAGTGGCTGACCGAGGGCCTGCACGACCGGGCGATCACCCGTGACCTGGACTGGGGCGTGCCGGTCCCGGCCGACACCTGGCCGGAGCTGGCGGCCGAGGGCAAGGTCTTCTACGTGTGGTTCGACGCGCCGGTCGAGTACATCGGCGCGACGAAGGAGTGGGCGGACGCCGCCGGGGACGCGGAGGCGGGCGACCGTGACTGGAAGTCCTGGTGGTACGAGGCGGACTCCGGCGAGAACCCGGTCCGGTACACGCAGTTCATGGCGAAGGACAACGTGCCCTTCCACACCGTGATGTTCCCGGCCACCGAGCTGGGCGTGCGCGAGCCGTGGAAGAAGGTCGACTACGTCAAGGCCTTCAACTGGCTGACGTACTACGGGGGGAAGTTCTCCACGTCCCAGAAGCGCGGCGTCTTCACCGACCACGCCCTGGACCTCCTGCCCGCCGACTACTGGCGCTACTTCCTCATCGCGAACGCCCCCGAGTCGGACGACTCGTCGTTCACCTGGGAGCACTTCACGGCCACGGTGAACAAGGACCTGGCCGACACCCTCGGCAACTTCGTCAACCGTGTGCTGTCCTTCTCCAAGAAGCGCTTCGGCGAGGAGGTCCCGGCGGGGGCGGCGGCCGGTGAGGCCGAGGCGAAGCTCGGCGAGGAGATCGCCGGGCTGCTCGCGGAGTACGAGACCCAGATGGAGGCCCTCCAGTTCCGCAAGGCCGCCGCCGCGCTGCGCGCCCTGTGGTCGGCCGGCAACTCCTACCTGGAGGAGAAGGCCCCCTGGCTGGAGATCAAGACCAACCCCGAGGGCGCGGCGCTGACGCTGCGCACGGCGATGAACCTGATCCACCTCTACTCGGTGGTCTCCGAGCCCTTCATCCCGGCGTCCGCCCGTGCCCTGCGCGCGGCCTTCACGCTGGCCGACGACACGGCGGCCTGGGTGACCCGGGACGAGGCGCGCGCCCTGTCCTCGGTGCCGGCCGGCACGCCGTTCACGGTGCCTCCGGTCCTCTTCGCGAAGATCACGGACGAGGACCTGGAGTCGTACAAGGAGCGCTTCGGCGGGGCTCCGGAGTAGGCACGGAGCGGGCACCGGAGCGGGCACCGGATTCAGGCCAAGGGGCCCGGCACCACACCCTGGTGCCGGGCCCCTTCGGCGCCCACCGCCCTTGGGGCGGCCCTGACTTCTGGCATGACCCCGCTCACCCGTATGGTTTCCGCCATGGCAGTCCCCGAGGTCATTCCGATCGCCTACGAACCGAAGCACCGTACCGAGACCATCGGCCGGTACGCGGACGGTCAGTTCCTGGCGTCGATCACGTACGCCTTCCCCGAAGGGTTCCGTCCCGACGACGGCTGGGAAGAGCACAAACGGCTCTACACCGTGCTCCACACCTTCGACTCCGAAGGCCACTACCGCGACTCGGAGATCTGGTGCGCCGGCACCTGGGCCGAGCAGCAGAGCGACCCGCACGGGGACACCTCCGTGCTCTCGCGCGCCCGCGTCCACCTGGCCAAGCTGCTGCGCAGCCTGCCCCGCCGCTCGTACACGGACATCGCGATCCGTCCCTTCCAACTCACGGTGGACGGCGTCCTGTTCGGCCTCCTGACCGGAGTGGACGAAGGCGAACCCTGGGCCGAGCTCTACCCCGACCGCCTGGGCTTCACCGCCCCCTGGAACGGCACGTACGACACCTGACACGGCCCCCGCCCACTCCGGCGTCCTCCTCCACGTCCCAACACGCCCGTCTCAGCCGCCCGACGAGCTGCGCGGCGTCAACCACCCCGGTGAACTGAACGTTTCAGCGTGCCTCGAAAGAGTGGACGACACTTGCCGTCCGGGCGGGACGTGGAGTGAGCCGCTTACGTTGCGCACATGGTCACATCAGCACACGAGGGCCTGCACCGGATCTTCCAGGACCGGCCCGAGATCCTCGCCCCCGTCTTCGGGGTCCTGGGTATCGCGTTACCCGACAAGGCGACGGTGGACGCGGTCACCCCCGACGCCACGGAGACCAAACCGGTCGAACGCCGCATCGACACCGTCCTGCGCGTCGGCCCTTCCGACGGCGACGACTTCCTGCTGGCCGTCGAGGCCCAGGAACGCCGGGACCCGAAGAAGGCGTCGAGTTGGGCGTACTACGTCTCCTATCTCCAGGCCAAGTACGGCCTGCCGGTGCTTCTCCTCGTCATCTGCCGGGACCGGGCCACGACCAAGTGGGCTGTGGGCCCGTTCGACTGCGGAGCCCGTGGCTGGGTCGCGCAACGGACCTACCCATTGGTCATCGGACCCGAGAACCTCCCGGTCATCACCGATGAACGGACGGCGGCGCGAAAGCCTGCGATGGCCGCCTTCTCCGCGCTGGCTCACGCCCGAAGCGATGACATCGACGCCATACTGGAAGCGCTGGGCCGCGCCCTCCAGGGGATGGAGTGGGAGGCCTCGGACTACTTCTACGAGTTCCTGGACGTCAATCTGGGGGATACCCCCGCCGGACAGAAATGGAGGGAAATCTTGAGCTTCGTCACTTACTTCCCTGGCAGGGGAACCGTCCGTGAGACGGCCTACCTCGAAGGCAAGGCGGAGGGCAAGGCCGAGGGGAAAGCCGAGGGTAAGGCTGAAGGCAAGGCCGAGGGGGAGGCCAGGGGTGAGGCGAAGGGGGTGCTGCGCGTTCTGGAGGTACGGGGGCTGAGCATCTCCGACGACACCCGCGCACGCATCTCGACCTGCACCGACCTCGACCTCCTCAACGACTGGCTCGACCGTGCCGGAAGCGTCGAGCGCGCGGAGGATCTTTTCGACGGCGGGACCGGGGCCGTGGTGGACCCTCCCGGACAGGCTGAGTGACCGGCCGGCACGACTGTCGGCGGCCGGCGGTGCACGCGGAAGGGCCCGGAACCCTGGTGGGTTCCGGGCCCTTCCGGTGGGACCTGCGGCCCGCCGGGGCCTACTTCGGCTGGGGCTTGCGGACGGTGAGGTGGAGTTCGCGGAGGCGGGTCTCGTCCAGTTCCGTGGGGGCGCCCATCATCAGGTCCTGGGCGTTGCCGTTCAGCGGGAACGCGATCGTCTCGCGGATGTTCGGCTCGTCCGCGAGGAGCATGACGATGCGGTCCACGCCCGGGGCGATACCGCCGTGCGGCGGGGCGCCGAAGCGGAACGCGCGGAGCATGCCGGCGAACTGCTCCTCGACGGTCTCCCGGTCGTAGCCCGCGATCTCGAAGGCCTTAAGCATGATCTCGGGCTCGTGATTGCGGATCGCGCCGGAGGACAGCTCGACGCCGTTGCAGACGATGTCGTACTGCCAGCCGAGGATGTCCAGCGGGTCCTGGGTCTCCAGGGCCTCCAGACCGCCCTGCGGCATCGAGAACGGGTTGTGCGAGAAGTCGATCTTCCCGGTCTCCTCGTCCTTCTCGTACATCGGGAAGTCCACGATCCAGCAGAACCGGAAGACGTTCTCCTCGAAGTTGCCCGAGCGCTTGGCGGCCTCGACCCGCACCGCGCCCATGATCTTCGAGACCTCTTCGAACTCGCCCGCGCCGAAGAACACCGCGTGGCCCGGCGCCAGGGAGAGCCGCTTGGTCAGCTCGGCGACGTTCGCCTCCGTGAGGAACTTGGCGATCGGGCCGGTCAGCGAGCCGTCCTCGCCCACCCGCACCCAGGCCAGGCCCTTGGCGCCCTGCTCGACCGCGTAGTCACCGAGGCCGTCGAAGAACTTGCGGCTCTGGCCGGAGACGTCCGGCACCGGGAGCGCGCGCACGTGCTTGCCGGCGAAGGCCTTGAACTCGGAGCCCTCGAAGACGTCGGTGATGTCGACCAGTTCGAGCCGGGCCCGCAGGTCCGGCTTGTCGGAGCCGTACTTCAGCATCGACTCGCGGAACGGGATGCGCGGGAACGGCGAGGTGACGTGACGGCCACCGCCGAACTCCTCGAACAGCTCCGTCATGAGCTTCTCGATGGGCTGGAAGACGTCCTCCTGCTCGACGAAGGACATCTCCACGTCGAGCTGGTAGAACTCGCCCGGCGAACGGTCAGCGCGGGCGTCCTCGTCACGGAAGCAGGGCGCGATCTGGAAGTACCGGTCGAAGCCGGAGATCATCAGGAGCTGCTTGAACTGCTGCGGCGCCTGCGGAAGCGCGTAGAACTTGCCCGGGTTCAGCCGGGACGGCACCACGAAGTCGCGCGCGCCCTCGGGGGAGGTGGCGCTGAGGATCGGGGTCGCCATCTCGTTGAAGCCCAGCGCCGTCATCTTGTGACGGATCGCGGAGATCACGGCCGTACGCAGCAGGATGTTGCGGTGCATCCGCTCGCGGCGCAGGTCGAGGAAGCGGTACTCCAGGCGCCGCTCCTCGTTGACGCCGTCCTCGGCGTTGATCGTGAAGGGCAGCGGCTGGGCGGCGCCGAGCAGCTCGACCTCACCGACCTCGACCTCGATCTCGCCGGTCGGCAGCTCCGGGTTCACGTTCTCCGTGCCGCGCGAGACGACCTTGCCGTCGACGCGGACCGTCGACTCCTTGGAGACCTTGTCCAGTGCCTCGTAGGCGGGGGTGCCGGGGCGGGCGACGAGCTGCGTGATGCCGTAGTGGTCGCGCAGATCGATGAAGAGGATGCCACCCAGGTCTCGGCGATTGTGCAGCCAGCCGCTCAGCCGGACGTCGCTGCCGACGTCAGAGGCGCGGAGCTCGCCGCAGGTGTGGGACCTGTACCGATGCATCGTCGTTCATCCAGTCTTCGCGGATTGGGGGCTCGTTTCACGTGAAACACCCCCAGGGTACCGGGCAGCCCGTGATCGCCTCCCCACGGTTTGGCGCGAGACCGCGCGCGGGGTGCGCCTGGGGTGCGGGGGCAGCGGGCACGGACGGGCGGGGGCCCGCGCCGGGCACGGACGGGCGGGAGCCGCACGCGGACGGGCGGGGGCCCGCGCCGGGCACGGACGGGCGGGAGCCGCACGCGGACGGGCGGGGGCGGGCTTCGGTGGCAGGCACCGATCACCTGTTCCTACAGTGGGCCCATGCGCACTGGTGAGCCCCTGCCCGCGACGGGGGACGTCCTGGCCTCTCTGGCGACCGGCCTGTGGCGCTGGGACGAAGCCGCGGGCCTCGTCACCTTCGACGCGGAGGCGGCCCGCCTCATGGGCCTGCCCGGAGGCGCGGAACACACGACCCTCACCGCCGCGGGCGTCCGCGCCCACGTCCACCCCGTCGACTGGAACGAGATGGACGGGGTGGTCCAGCTCGCCGTCGCCGAGGGCACTCTCGCCGAGGCCCGGATGCGGATCATGGACGGGAACGGACGGGTGCTGCGTACCGTCCGCAGCCGTTCCCGGCCCGTCGTCGACCCCGAGACCGGGCACTTCGAGCTGATCGGCACCCTCCAGGAGGTCAGCGAGCAGCCGCCGGGGGCCGCCGCCCGCACCCCGGTCACCGGAGACTGGCGCCGCTCGCGCGAGGCGTTCCTGCTGGACGCGGGACGGGCGCTCGCCGAGGCCCGCTCCACGGCGGAGGTGCTGCGCGTCGCGGCGGGCCTGTCCATGCCCGGTTTCTCACCGGACGGCCTCGCCGTCTTCGGCGCGGAGGGCGACCGCCTCACGATCATCGGCCACCACGGGCAGCAGCCCGGCGACGAGGGCCCCTTCTCGCACATGTCGCTGGCCACCGACTACCCGGCCGCCGAGGTCGTCCGCACCGGCCGCGCCGTCTACCTCTCCTCCCCGGAGGCCTACAAGGAGCGCTACCCGGCCTCCTGGCCGCTCGCACAGCGCTTCGGCCGGCAGTCCTGGGCGTTCCTGCCGCTCACCGTCGCCGGCAGCACCATGGGCGCGTGGATGGCGGCCTTCACGTATCCGGTCTCCTTCACGCCCGACGAACGCTCGGTCCTCACCACCGTCGCCCGCATGCTCGCCCAGGCCCTCTCCCGCGCCGGCGCCGCCGAGACCGAACGGGAGCTGACGGACGGCCTCCAGCGCTCGATGATGCCGACGCTCGGCCCGCAGATGCCGGGCATGAGCGTCGCCGCGCGCTACGTCCCGACCGGCGGCGGCCTCCAGGTCGGCGGCGACTGGTACGACATGATCCCGCTGCCCACCGGCCGCTTCGCCCTCGTCATCGGCGACGTCCAGGGCCACGACGTGCGCGCGGCCGGCCTGATGGGCCAGCTCCGGATAGCGCTGCGCGCCTACGCCTCGGAGGGCCACCGCCCGGACGCGGTGCTCTCCCGGGCCTCCCGTTTCCTCTACGGGGTCACGGACTCGGTGACGTACGGGTCGAGCGGCGGCACCGGCGCCGGGGACGGCCCCGGCGACCCTGGCGACCTGCGCTTCGCGACCTGCCTGTACGTCGAGGTCGACCCGGCCACCGGCAGCCTCGACATCGCCCGCGCCGGGCATCCCGACCCCGCGATACGCATGGCGGACGGGACGGTGCTGACGCGGTCCACCGCGGGCGGGCTGCCGCTCGGCATCGACCCGGACGCCGACTACCCGACCACCCGGCTCGTCCTGGAACCCGGCGAGACGATGCTGGTCTGCACCGACGGGCTCATCGAGACCGGCGGCCACGACCTCGACACGGGCTGGCGCCGCATCCGCGGGACGCTCGAATCCCACCAGGGCGACATGGAGTCCCTGGCGGACGCCCTCGTGCAGGCCGTGCACGGGCCCTCCTCGCACCACACCACCGGCCCGCTGGCGGACCGCCGTGAGGACGACATCGCCGTGCTGCTGCTGTCCCGGGAGGCGGAGCGCGGCTACGGCGGCACCACCCCGACCGTGCGGCCGACGGTCCGGCGCACGATGCTGACCGTGGCGCAGGCCGAGCCCGAGCGGATCGCGAGCGCCCGCCAGCAGGTGCGCGAGCTGCTGCACGACTGGGCCTCCGCCGACCAGCTCGACTCGGCGGTCCTGCTGGTCTCCGAGATGATCACCAACGTCCTCGTGCACACGGACGCCGACGCGCTGCTCGTGGCCGAGGTGACGGGGGAGCCGGGCAAGCGGCGGATGCGGATCGAGGTCACCGACGGCAGCGACGACCTGCCGCACCGGCGCGACCCCGGGGAACTGGCGTCGTCCGGACGCGGACTGGTCCTGGTGGAACTGCTCGCGGACGCCTGGGGCGTCGACCCGCGGGGCGAAGGCAAGAGCATCTGGTTCGAGTTCTCGGAGGAGGAGGACACGGAGACCGCCGCCCCGGCCGCCGACCAGGCCGGCCAGGATGCCCCGACCGGTCAGGCCGACCAGACCGGCAGGAGGGAGGCCTCCCGGGACGCCGCGATGCTGGAGGCCCTGGAGGCGTTCGGCGACGCGGCCGACTTCGACGAGGCGACGGACGCCGGGGACGCGTCCGAGGCCGCGGACACCAGGCCCCGGGCCCCGGCGGCCCCGGGCGGCGGGGGCACCCCGGCCGGCCTCGAAAAACCCACCGGCGACGGCTGAGCGGACCCCGGTGGACCGGACGGCCCGGAAGCCGCCGGGTCCCGGCTGGGCGGACCCCGCGAAACGGCCGGCCACCGCCGAGCCGGACCTCGGTGAGGCTGGTCGTCGGCTACGGCGTCTCCGGCGGGCCCGGTACGCCGGGCGCCCCCGATGTCCCGGGGCCGTCCGGCCCGTACAGCGCCCGGAGTTCGTGTACGACCCCGAAGACCGCCGCCGTCAGCGGGACCGCGAGGAGCATGCCGAGGATGCCGGCGACCGACGCGCCCGCGGTGATCGCCAGCAGTACCACCGCCGGATGCATCTGCACGGTCCTGCTCTGGATCATCGGCTGGAGCACGTGACCCTCCAGGACCTGCACGGCGAGGACGACGCCGAGCGCCCACAGGGCGATGACGAACCCCCGGTCCGCGAGCGCGACCAGCACGGCCACCGCGCCGGAGATGAACGCCCCGAGGTAGGGCACGAACGCGCCCACGAAGACGAGCGCGCCGAGCCCCACCGCGCCCGGGACGCGCAGGATCAGCAGCCCGACGGTGATGCACAGGGCGTCGATGAGCGCGATCAGGGTGGTCCCGCGCATGAAGCCCTCGACGGCTCCGAAGGCCCGGCGGGCCATGGCCTCGACGAGGTCGGCGGTCCCCCGGGGTGCCAGCGTGCGCAGGGTGCCGGCCACCCGGTCGGAGTCCCGCAGGAAGAAGAACACCAGCAGCAGGGCGAGCACGGCCATGGCGAGGGTCTCGCCGACGACACTGACCCCGCTGATGACGTTGGCCGCGGCGGTGCCGCCGAACTTGGCCAGCAGGTCCTTGGAGTTGCCGGCGAGATCGTCCAGCGAGGTGCCCGCCGCGCCGAAGTGCTCGGCGACGGAGCGGGCGGCCTGGCGCAGCGAGGTGACGATCTGTCCGCCGGTGTGGATGAGCGCGGCGACGACGATGTAGACGGCGCCGCCGACCACGACGGCCACCGCGACGCAGGTGAGCGCGGCGGCCAGCGACTGGTTGACCCGCATCCGCAGCAGCCGCCGGTAGAGCGGCCCGAGCAGGGCGGTGCCGAGCAGGGCGAGCAGCACCGGCACCACCGCCGTACGGAACTCCCCGCACAGCAGGATGCCGACCCAGCCGACCCCGGCCGCCAGCAGGATCACGACACACCAGGCCGCCAACCGCCGGGCGCCTTCGGGGAGTAGCTGCACCCCCTCACCTGACCATGCGTCAGGCCGGGCGGCGCCCCGGGGCGGCCGAACGAGGGAGGGGCGGCCCGGACACCAGGAGGCCCCGTCCGCCGGTGCGGACGGGGCCTCCCGTGTTCAACGCCCGTGAGCGACGGCCCGGCCGGGGGGCCGTGTGCTCAGAGCCCGCCCTCCGTCATGCCGTGCACCGCCGGAACGGTGCCGAGGCGGCCCTTCTGGAAGTCCTCGAAGGCCTGCTGGAGTTCGGCGCGGGTGTTCATGACGAACGGGCCGTAGTGGGCCATCGGCTCGCGGATCGGCTGCCCGCCGAGGAGGACGACCTCCAGGTCCGGGGTGTTGGAGTCCTGCCGCTCGTCCGCGCGGACGGTCAGCGAGGAGCCGGCGCCGAAGACGGCGGTCTGCCCGGTGTGGACGGGCCGGCGGTCCGCGCCCACGCTGCCGCGTCCGGCGAGGACGTACGCGAGGCCGTTGAAGTCCTCACGCCACGGCAGGGTCAGCTCGGCGCCCGGCCGCACCGTGGCGTGGACCATGGTGATCGGCGTGTGCGTGATGCCGGGGCCCGCGTGCCCGTCCAGCTCGCCGGCGATGACCCGCAGCAGCGCGCCGCCGTCCGGGGTGCTGAGGAGCTGCACGGTGCCGCCGCGGATGTCCTGGTAGCGGGGCGCCATCATCTTGTCCTTGGCGGGGAGGTTCACCCAGAGCTGGAGCCCGTGGAAGAGGCCGCCGGACATGACGAGGGCCTCCGGCGGCGCCTCGATGTGCAGCAGACCGGAGCCCGCCGTCATCCACTGGGTGTCACCGTTGGTGATGGTGCCGCCGCCACCGTTGGAGTCCTGGTGGTCGAAGACGCCGTCGATGATGTAGGTCACGGTCTCGAAGCCGCGGTGGGGGTGCCAGGGGGTGCCCTTCGGCTCGCCCGGCGCGTACTCCACCTCGCCCATCTGGTCCATCATGATGAACGGGTCGAGGTGCTTGTAGTTGATCCCGGCGAACGCGCGGCGGACCGGGAAACCCTCGCCCTCGAAGCCACTGGGCGCGGTCGTCACGGCCAGCACGGGACGGTTCACGGCGTCGGCGGGCGCGGCCACTCGGGGCAGGGCCAGCGGGTTCTCGACGGTCACTGCAGGCATGTCGGTACCTCCTTGTGCTTCGAGTTTAGTTGAGCGTTGAACTTTCTGCCACCCGTAACGACGAACGCCCGGAGGGCATTCCCTCCGGGCGTCCGCCAGGGTGAGACACAAGGGCCGCGCGGCGCGTCAGCCGCGCATTCCGTCAGCCGTACATACGGCGCATCGCGAAGTCCACCATCTGCTCCACGGCCTTCGCGTCGAAGACCATCCGGTGCTCGCCCTCCATGTCGATCACGAAGCCGTAGCCGGTGGGGAGCAGGTCGATGACCTCGGCGCCGGTGATCACGAAGTACTTGGACTCCTTGCCGGCGTACCGGCGCAGCTCCTTGAGGGAGGTGAACATCGGGATGACGGGCTGCTGGGTGTTGTGCAGCGCGAGGAACCCGGGGGTATCGCCGCGCGGGCAGTACACCTTGGACGTCGCGAAGATCTGCTGGAAGTCCTCGGCGGCCAGGGAACCCGTGGTGAACGCGCGGACCGCGTCCGCGAGGGACGGCGGGGACGGCTCGGGGTACAGCGGCGGCTGCTGGCCGTATCCGCCGGGCATCTGCCCGCCCGGCATCTGGCCGGGCATCTGCTGCTGCGGCGGGACGTACCCCTGCTGGGTGCCCGCGTTCTGCTCGTAGCCGTACATGCGTCAAAGAGTAGTGGGCCACATATGGCCCATCCGGGGTTGCTTCTTATTACTGACGGGTAGCATCATCGTAGCTACTTGCTGGTACGTGAATCTAGGTGCGAGGAGTTCCCTTCCTCGCCGATCCCTTAACGGAGCCGTCGCCATGGGGCACTACAAGTCGAATCTCCGCGACATCGAGTTCAACCTCTTCGAGGTGCTCGGCCGCGACAAGCTGTACGGCACCGGCCCGTTCGCGGAGATGGACACGGACACCGCCAAGAGCATCCTGGAGGAGCTGACCCGCCTCTCGGAGAACGAGCTGGCCGAGTCCTTCGCGGACGCCGACCGCAACCCTCCCGTCTTCGACCCCGAGACCAACACCGCGCCCGTGCCGGCCTCCTTCAAGAAGTCGTACAAGGCGTTCATGGACTCCGAGTACTGGCGCCTCGGCCTGCCCGAGGAGATCGGCGGCTCCACCGCGCCGCGCTCCCTGATCTGGGCCTACGCGGAGCTGGTGCTCGGCGCCAACCCGGCCGTGTGGATGTACTCCTCGGGCCCGGCGTTCGCCGGCATCCTCTTCGAGGAGGGCAACGAGGTCCAGAAGCACATCGCGAAGATCGCCGTCGACAAGCAGTGGGGCTCCACCATGGTCCTCACCGAGCCCGACGCGGGCTCGGACGTCGGCGCCGGCCGCACCAAGGCGGTCCAGCAGGAGGACGGCTCCTGGCACATCGAGGGCGTGAAGCGCTTCATCACCTCGGGTGAGCACGACATGTCGGAGAACATCCTCCACTACGTCCTCGCCCGCCCCGAGGGCGCCGGCCCCGGCACCAAGGGCCTGTCCCTCTTCCTCGTCCCGAAGTACGAGTTCGACTTCGAGACCGGCGAGCTGGGCGAGCGCAACGGCGTGTACGCGACGAACGTCGAGCACAAGATGGGCCTCAAGGCCTCCAACACCTGCGAGATGACCTTCGGCGACCGCCACCCTGCCAAGGGCTGGCTGATCGGCGACAAGCACGACGGCATCCGCCAGATGTTCCGCATCATCGAGTTCGCCCGCATGATGGTCGGCACGAAGGCCATCTCGACCCTCTCGACGGGCTACCTGAACGCGCTGGAGTACGCCAAGGAGCGCGTCCAGGGCCCCGACCTGGCGAACTTCATGGACAAGACCGCGCCCAAGGTCACCATCACGCACCACCCCGACGTGCGCCGCTCGCTGATGACGCAGAAGGCCTACGCCGAGGGCATGCGCGCCCTGGTGCTGCACACCGCCGCGATCCAGGACGAGATCCAGGTCAAGGAGGCCGCCGGCGAGGACACCGCCGCCCTGGAGGCCCTCAACGACCTGCTCCTGCCGATCGTGAAGGGCTACGGCTCCGAGAAGGGCTACGAGCAGCTCGCCCAGTCGCTCCAGACCTTCGGCGGCTCCGGGTTCCTCCAGGAGTACCCGGTCGAGCAGTACATCCGCGACGCCAAGATCGACACCCTGTACGAGGGCACCACCGCGATCCAGGGCCAGGACTTCTTCTTCCGGAAGATCGTCCGCAACCAGGGCGCCGCGCTGAACTCGCTCGCCGAGGACATCAAGAAGTTTTTGGCGCTCGGCACCGGCGGCGAGGACCTCTCCGCCGCCCGGGAGCAGCTCGCCAAGGCGGCCGTCGAGCTGGAGGCCATCGTCGGCCTGATGCTGACCGACCTCGCGGCCACCGAGCAGGACGTCAAGAACATCTACAAGGTGGGCCTCAACACCACCCGCCTGCTGCTCGCCTCCGGTGACGTCGTCGTCGGCTACCTGCTGCTGCGCGGCGCCGCCGTCGCCGCCGAGAAGCTGGAGACGGCCGCCGCCAAGGACAAGGCCTTCTACACCGGCAAGATCGCGGCCGCGAAGTTCTTCGCCGCCAACGTCCTGCCGGGCGTCACCGGCGCGCGCAAGCTCGCCGAGGGAGTCGACCTGGACCTGATGGAGCTGGACGAGGCCGCCTTCTAGCCGGCCCCGGCCACCTCGGGCGCCGGGACGCCCCGCCACCTCGGGGTTCCCGGCGGCCCTGCCCCCTCGGAGGCGGGGCGGCCACCCGAGCGGAACCCGGACCTCCGGTCAGGGTGTCCCAAGGTGTCCGCCCTTCACATCCCCCTTACGAGGGCCCGCTCCCATCCCCGGGAGCGGGCCCTCGCGCGTCGTTAAGGTGAACACCATGAGTGCACCCTCCCGCTTCGACCGCGGCCACACCGACGACCTCATGTCCTTCCTCACGGCCGGCCCGACGCCGTACCACGCCGTGGCGGCCGCCGCCGAGCGGCTGGAGAAGGCCGGATTCCGTCAGGTCGCCGAGACCGACGCGTGGGACGCGAGCAGCGGCGGCAAGTACGTGCTGCGCGGCGGCGCGATCGTCGCCTGGTACGTGCCGGAGGGCGCCGAACCGCACACACCGTTCCGGATCCTGGGTGCGCACACCGACTCCCCCAACCTGCGCGTCAAGCCGCTGCCGGACACCGGCGCGCACGGCTGGCGCCAGGTCGCCGTCGAGATCTACGGCGGCCCCCTGCTCAACTCCTGGCTCGACCGCGACCTGGGCATCGCCGGACGGCTCTCGCTGCGCGACGGCTCCACCCGCCTGGTCAACGTCGACCGGCCCCTGCTGCGCGTCCCGCAGCTCGCCATCCACCTCGACCGGTCGGTGAGCACCGACGGCCTCAAGCTCGACAAGCAGCGCCACCTCCAGCCGGTGTGGGGACTCGGCGACCCCCGCGAGGGCGACCTGATCGCCTTCCTGGAGGACGAGGCGGGGCTGCCCGCCGGCGAGGTCACCGGCTGGGACCTGATGACCCACTCCGTCGAGAGACCGGCCTACCTGGGCCGTGACAAGGAGCTGGTCGCGGGCCCGCGGATGGACAACCTGCTGTCGGTGCACGCCGGCACCGCCGCCCTGGCCGCCGTCGCCACCTCCGACACCGGCCCCTCGTACATCCCCGTCCTCGCCGCCTTCGACCACGAGGAGAACGGCTCGCAGAGCGACACCGGCGCCGACGGACCGCTCCTCGGCGGTGTGCTGGAACGCTCGGTCTTCGCCCGCGGCGGCTCCTACGAGGACCGGGCCCGCGCCTTCGCCGGCACCGTCTGTCTGTCCTCCGACACCGGCCACGCCGTGCACCCCAACTACGCGGAGCGGCACGACCCGACGCACCACCCGCGCGTCAACGGCGGCCCCATCCTCAAGGTGAACGTCAACAACCGCTACGCCACCGACGGTTCGGGCCGCGCGGTGTTCGCCGCCGCCTGTGAGAAGGCCGGCGTGCCCTTCCAGTCGTTCGTCTCCAACAACTCGATGCCCTGCGGCACGACGATCGGCCCCATCACCGCCGCCCGGCACGGCATCCGGACGGTCGACATCGGTGTGGCCATCCTCTCCATGCACAGCGCCCGCGAACTGTGCGGCGCCGACGACCCGTTCCTCCTGACGAACGCGCTGGTGGCGTTCCTGGAGGGCTGAGATCCGCCCCCGGTCAGGGGCCGCCGCCCGCGCTCCGGGAGCGGCGGCGCCTGACCCGAGCGCTCGCCTCCGCATGGCTCGCGGGGACCCGGGTACCCGGAACACGCCCCGAAAGACTCCGAGTTGCTCTTCCAAGGAGGCGGACACCCATGGGCCTGGGCGGATGCATCATCCTGATCGCCGCAGGTGCGATCCTCACGTTCGCGACCGACTGGCACATGGCGGGGGTCAACCTCCACGTGGTCGGCGTGATCCTCATGATCGTCGGTCTGATCGGCGTGGCGACCTTCAGCAGCGTCGCCCGCCGGCGCCGCGTGGTCATGGAGCCGACCACCACCGTGGTGGAGGAACGTCACCACCGCGGCGACGGCTACCACGACGGCTACGGCGTCTGATCCCGGCCGGACTCCTCCGAGCCGGCCACCCCCGTCCGACGCGTCCGACCCATCCCGTTCCGGCCGGCCGACCGGCGTCACCGCGAAACGGTGGGACGGCGGGAGCGGCTGATCCGGACCGGTCCGGATCAGCCGTGGCGCAGACCGCGCGGGCCATCGGCCCGCCTCAGCCGTCCATGCCCGCGAGCACCAACGGCAGCCGGTCCGCGCCGCCTTCGGTCAGGCGCACCGGAACACCCCAGTCCTGCTGGTGGACATGGCAGGCCGGGTACTCGTTCGCCGGGTCGTCGTCGCAGGACGCGGCCATCGCCGACACGTGCAGCACGCCCTCCTCGACGGCCGGGTTCAGCTCGACGGACCGGGTGAGGTCCGTCCCCGCGCCCTCGCCCGCGAGCAGCAGCTCCGCGGGCGTCGCGGAGACGAGCAGCCGGGTGGACGGCCCGTAGCGGGTGTCCAGCTTCTGCCCGGCCGGTGCCTGGAAGATCACGTCCAGCCGGACCGTCCCCGCGGTGACCTCGGTCGCCGCGCGCCGCGTGCGGTGGGCGACCGACTCCACCCGTACCGCCTCCTCCGGGAGGCGCAGCCGGGTCAGCCGGTGCCGGGCCGACTCCACCACCACGATGTCGTCCCCGACGAGCACGGCGTCGCTCGGCTCCCGCAGATCGGTCGCCAGCGTCGTCACCTCCCCGGTCGCCGGGTCGTAGCGGCGCAGGGCGTGGTTGTACGTGTCGCTGACCGCCACCGAACCGTCCGGCAGGGCGGTCACGCCCAGCGGGTGCTGGAGCAGCGCCTGGTCCGCGGCGCCGTCGCGGTGGCCGAAGTCGAAGAGGCCCGTGCCGACGGCCGTGTGCACCGCGCCGTCCAGGTCGACCCAGCGCAGCGCCGAGGTCTCGGAGTCGGCCAGCCAGAGCCGGTCCCCGGTGGCGGCGAGCCCGGACGGCTGCGCGAACCAGGCCTCGGGGCCCGGCCCGTCCACCAGGCCCTCGTTCGTCGTGCCCGCGACGACCCCGACCGTCTCCGTCCGCGGGTCGTACGCCCACAGCTGGTGGACGCCCGCCATGGCGATCCACACCTTCCCCCCGAAGAGGGCCACGTCCCACGGCGAGGACAGGTCGACCTCGCGCGCGGGCCCTGACGTCGGTGTCCCCTGCCACCACTGGCGGCCGGTGCCCGCGAGGGTGCCGACCTCGCCGGAGGCGAGATCGACCCGGCGCAGGGCGTGGTTCACCGTGTCCGCGACGACGACCGTGTCGGCGTCGAGCAGCGCGAGCCCCTGCGGCTCGCTGAACCCCGCCGCCCCGGCCGGGCCGTCCACGAAACCCCGGACGCCGGAGCCGATCCGCCGCACGACCGTCTCGCCGTCCTCCGCCAGCTCCACGAGCTGATGCCGGGTCGTGTCGCTGACCAGCAGATTCCCGCTCGGCAGGGCCAGCGCCTTGCCGGGGAAGCGCAGCACGGTCGGCTCCGGCTCGGGCGCCACGTACGGGCCGTCGCCGCGCCGCAGGGTGCCCTTCGCCCCGTGCTCGGCCTCCAGCTCCTCGACCAGCCGCGCGATCGCGTGCGCGTGCCCTTCGCCCGCGTGCTGCGCTACGACGTACCCCTCGGGGTCGATCACCACGAGCGTCGGCCAGGCCCGCACCGCGTACTGCTTCCAGGTGGCCAGCTCCGGGTCGTCCAGCACCGGGTGCTCCACCCCGTAGCGCTCCACGGCGTCCACGACGGCCTGGTGCTCGGCCTCGTGCACGAACTTCGGCGAGTGCACACCGATGATCACCACGGTGTCCCGGTGCTTCTCCTCCAGCTCCCGCAGCTCGTCCAGGACGTGCAGGCAGTTGATGCAGCAGAAGGTCCAGAAGTCCAGTACGACGATCCGGCCGCGCAGGTCGGCGAGGGTGTACTGCTGACCGCCCGTGTTCAGCCAGCCACCCTTGCCGATCAGCTCGGGGGCACGGACACGGGCACGGCGGGCGGACGGCGCCGGAGCGGGCGCCGGGGTGGCGCCGGAAGCGGGCGCCTGGGCGGAGTCGTTCATGGATCAAGGGTGCCACCTGCCTCGGACATCCGGTCGAGCGCCTGCCTCCGGACGGACACGGCCCCGCGCTCCGGCCCGCGCACTCCGACCTGCGCGCTCCGACCTGCGCGCTCCGACCTGCGCGCGCCCCCGCGCGCACCACCCCGGTCAGCCCGTCGGCCTACCGTCGGCGTTGCGGGGCGGTCGCCGGGGAACCGGTGAGGGCATGAGATACCTCGTGCGCGACCGGCTGCTCGGTTTCGGTGACGACTACTGGATCGAGGACGACCACGGCAACAAGGTCTTCCTCGTCGACGGCAAGGCGATGCGGGTGCGGGACACCTTCGAGCTGAAGGACACCCGTGGACGCGTTCTGATCGACATCCACCAGAAGATGCTCGCCCTGCGCGATACGATGATCATCGAGCGGGACGGCGCACCGCTGGCGACCATCAAGCGCAAGCGGCTGTCCCTGCTCCGCAACCACTACCGGGTCGCCCTGGTCGACGGCACCGAACTCGACGTCAGCGGCAAGATCCTCGACCGCGAGTTCGCCATCGACTACGACAACGAACTGCTCGCCCAGATCTCCCGCCGCTGGCTGCACATCCGCGACACCTACGGCGTGGACGTCGTCCGCGAGGACGCCGACCAGGCGCTGCTGATCGCGGTGGCGGTGTGCGTGATCCACCTGGCGGAGAAGGAGCGGGGCGACGACTGAGGGCGCCGCCGCGGACCGACCCTTGCCCCGGGCGCACACGCCCCACGCCCGGCGCCCGGCGGTCGGCGGCACGGCGCGCGCCGGCGGCGAGGCGGGGCCGGAGGTGAGGCGGGGCCGGCGGTGAGGCGGGGCCGGAGGTGACGCGGGGCCGGAGGTGACGCGGGGCCGGAGGTGGGGTGGGATCAGCGGCAAGGCGCGCCTGGCGGTGAGGCGGGATCAGCGGCGCGGCGGAGCCAGGCCCAGCACGCGGTCCTTGAGGGCCGGGAACTGGTCCCGGGTCGCCGTGACCTTCCCGGGGTCGAACTCCACCCTGAGGATCTCCTCGCCGGAACCCGCCGCCTCGGCGAGGACCTCGCCCCAGGGGTCGACCACGATCGAGTGACCGGCCTGGGGAACTCCCGCGTGCGTACCGGCCGTTCCACACGCGAGGACATACGACTGGTTCTCGACGGCGCGGGCCTGGGCGAGCAGGGTCCAGTGGGCGCGCCGCCGCTCGGGCCAGCCGGCCGGAACGACGAGGGTCTGGGCCCCCGCGTCGACCAGGCCGCGGAAGAGTTCGGGGAAGCGCAGGTCGTAGCAGGTGGCCACACCGATGACGGTCTCCGGGAGCCGGACCGTCACCAGCTCGCCGCCCGCCGCCATGAGCACGGCCTCGCCCTGGTCGAAGCCGAAGCGATGGATCTTCCGGTAGGCGGCGACGCGTTCACCGGAGGGGGAGTAGACGAGGGAGGTGTTGTAGAGGGGAGCGCCGGCGGGGGAGCCGTCGGACGGGGCCCGCTCCGGGATCGAGCCCGCGTGCAGCCAGACGCCCGCGTCGCTCGCCGCCTTGGCCATCGCCTCGTGGGTCGGGCCGTCCAGCGGTTCGGCCTCGGCCGCGAACTCCTCGTAGGCGAAGGCCCCGGTGGTCCACAGCTCGGGGAGGACGACGAGATCGACTCCGGCCTGATCCCGTACCAGTTGCGCCACGCGGCTTCTCCGTGCGGCGACCGATTCGTCGTCGTTTACGTCGATCTGAAGGAGAGAGGCGCGCACAGTACCACCGTCCTGGCATTCGAGCCGTCGATACGGGCCTACGATCGTCACACGAAAGCACTGCCGGGGTGCCTCACAGCAGCGTAACTTAGCGTCCCAAGACACCCGCTGCCTGTGCACTGCCCGCGTCCAACCGCCCGAGGGGTCCCGTTCCGTGAGTCTGCATCCCAGCCTTCAGTCCTACGCCGACGCCTGGACCCACTCGATCGAAGCGATATCCGAGCTGGTGCAGCCGCTTGCGGAGGGTGAGTGGAACCGGCGGACCCCGTGCCCGGGCTGGTCGGTGCGGGACATCGTCTCGCATGTCATCGGCATGGACTGCGAGATGCTCGGCGACCCGCGGCCGATCCACACGCTGCCCCGGGACCTCTACCACGTGACGAACGAGCACCAGCGGTACATGGAGATGCAGGTCGACGTGCGCCGTCACCACACGGCGCCGGAGATGACCTCCGAGCTGGAGTACACGGTCATCCGCCGCAACCGGCAGTTGCGGAACGAGTCGCGCCAGCCCGACGCCAAGGTGCGCGGCCCGCTCGGCACCGAGATCACCCTCGAACAGGCCATGCGCAACCGCGCGTTCGACGTGTGGGTGCACGAGCAGGACCTGCGGACCGCGCTCGGCCGGCCGGGGAACCTCGACTCCCCCGGTTCGCAGATCGTGCGGGACGACCTGCTGGCCGCGCTGCCCAAGGTCGTCGCGAAGGACGCGGGCGCTCCGGCGAACTCGGCGGTCGTCTTCGACGTGCACGGTCCCGTCGAGTTCCTCCGCACGGTCCGGATCGACGCCGACGGGCGCGGTTCGATAGACGGCGCCCCCTCCCTCGGCCCCGCCGCGAGCCTCTCCCTGGACTGGGAGACCTACGTCCGGCTCGCCTGCGGCCGGGTGACCGCTGACTCCGTCGCCGACCGGGTCAAGACCGAGGGCGACCCGGAGCTGACGGCCGCGATCCTGCGCAACTTCACGGTGACGCAGTAGTCGTACCGCACCCCGCAGCCCTGCGGCACCCCGCAGGCGTACGGCACCGCGCAGTCGTGCGGCACCCCGCAGGCGTACGGCACCCCGCAGGCGTACGGCACCGCGCAGTCGTACCGGGAGGGTTTCCGCCGGGGCGGGGTCCGGTGGCGGGCGGTGGTTAGGCCGGGACGTGCACGGTCTCCACCCGGCTCGCCACCAGCCGTTCCCGTTCGCGGCGGGCCGCCTGACCGCGCAGCCGGAAGATCTGGCTGAGGCCGAGCGCCTGGAGGACGAACACCGCGGCGAAGGCGACGCGGTAGTTGTCGCCGGTGGCGTCGAGCAGCACCCCGATGGCCAGCAGGGTGGTCATCGAGGCGACGAAACCGCCCATGTTGGTGATCCCGGAGGCGGTGCCCTGACGCTCCGGCGGGTTCGCGGGGCGCGCGAAGTCGAAGCCGAGCATCGAGGCCGGTCCGCAGGCACCGAGGACGGTGCACAGCACGATCAGGGTCCACATCGGCGCGTGCTCGCCGGGATAGACCAGCACGGTCGCCCACACCACCGCCGTCGCGGCGACGGTGCCGAGGGCCAGCGGAAGCCGCGCCTGGTGGTGCCGGGCGACGATCTGCCCGTAGACCAGGCCGACGACCATGTTGGACAGGACGACCAGGGTGAGCAGTTCACCGGCGGTGGCGCGGGAGAGGCCCTGCGCCTGGACCAGGAACGGCAGCCCCCACAGCAGCAGGAACACCATCGCCGGGAACTGCGTGGTGAAGTGCACCCACAGGCCGAGCCGGGTGCCCGGTTCCCGCCAGGCCGCGGCGATCTGCCGGCGGACGTAGGCGGCGCCGTGGTGCGGGAACGGCTCCGGCTCGTGCCCCTCGGGGTGGTCCTTGAGGAAGAGCAGCAGCAGGACGAGGACGACGACACCGGCGGCGGCGCTGCCCGCGAACGCGGCGGTCCAGCCCACCCCGTGCAGCAGCCGGGCGATGACGAGCGTCGACACCAGGTTGCCGGCCATGCCGACCAGGCCCGCGAGCTGGGCGACGAGCGGTCCGCGCCGGGCGGGGAACCACCGGGTGCCGAGCCGCAGCACGCTGATGAACGTCATCGCGTCACCGCAGCCGAGCAGCGCGCGGGAGGCGAGCGCCATCCCGTAGGAGGAGGAGAACGCGAAGCCGAGCTGTCCGGCCGTGAACAGCAGGACGCCGATGGTCAGCACCTTCTTGGTGCCGAGCCGGTCGACGAGCAGCCCGACCGGTATCTGCATGCCCGCGTAGACGAGCAGTTGCAGGATCGAGAACGTGGACAGGGCGGAGGCGCCCACGTGGAAGCGGTCGGCGGCGTCGAGCCCTGCCACCCCGAGGGACGTCCGGAAGATGACCGCGACGAAGTAGACCGCGACGCCGATGCCCCAGACGGCGACGGCTCGCCGGCCGCCGGGCGGATCGCCGGGCAGCGTGGCCGGGGAACTCATCGGACCTCGCCCCGGGCCAGGTTGGAGAACCAGCTCACGTGGTCGTGGATGAGCCCGACGACCGCCTCCGCGTCTCCGGAGCGCAGCGCCTGGAGGATCTGCTCGTGCTCGGTGAGGGTCTTGGTGACGCGGTCGGGGTGGGCGTGCATGACGGCGACTCCCATCCTCAACTGGCGGTCGCGGAGCTGGTCGTAGAGCCGGGACAGGATCTCGTTCCCGCCGCTGCGGACGATCTCGGCGTGGAAGCAGCGGTCGGTGACCGCGGCGGCGGCCAGGTCCCCGGCCGCGGCCTGCTCCTGCTGCTGGGCGAGCAGTTCCTCGAGGCGGGCGATGAGCCGAGGCGACGCCGGTACGGCCTTGCGGGCGGCGTGTTCCTCGACGAGCTGGCGGGTCTCGACGACGTCCGCGATCTCCTGGGCGGAGACCGGCAGGACGAGGGCACCCTTCTTCGGGTAGAGCCTGATCAGTCCTTCGACTTCGAGCCGGAGCAGCGCCTCGCGGACCGGGGTGCGCGAGACCCCCACGGCGTCGGCGAGTTCGCCTTCGGTGAGCAGGGTCCCGCCCTCGTAACGGCGTTCCAGGACGGCCTGCTTGACGTGTGCGTAGACGCGGTCGGCGGCGGGCGGCTGCTTCACCGGCTGCCGGGCCGGAGCGGGTGGGGCTGAAGGCATGCGCACATCATAGATACAACACGTACGCATGCCCGGCGGCGTTTCAGCATGCGGACCCCGCGAGGAAGTTGGTGTAACCCAGGTCACACTACTTTCACCGTTTCGCCATACATCCCTTTGCCGTTCTGGGGAGTCGGTACACCAGACGGCATTGTCACGTGCCGTTCTCTCAGGGGCATTTCGCGCATACGGAGCGTTCAATTTGATTACCGGCATTAAGGGCACGCGTTTCCGCAGGGCCGCCGCTGTGACCGCCACGACGGCCGCCGTACTGGCCGCGGGGGCCTTCGGCGCCGCGCCCGCCGGCGCCGTCGCCACCCCCACGATCGCCGCCAAGGGCGGCTACGTGATGAACAACGGCACCGCCAAGACCCTCTACACCAAGGCCGCGGACACCCGGCGTTCCACCGGCTCCACGACCAAGATCATGACGGCCAAGGTGGTGCTGGCCCAGCCGAACCTGAACCTCGACGCCAAGGTCACCATCCAGAAGGCCTACAGCGACTACGTGGTCGCCAACAACGCCTCGCAGGCGCACCTGATCGTCGGCGACAAGGTCACCGTCCGCCAGCTCCTCTACGGGCTCATGCTGCCGTCGGGCTGCGACGCCGCCTACGCGCTGGCCGACAAGTTCGGTTCGGGTTCGACCCGGGCGGCCCGCGTGAAGTCGTTCATCGGCAAGATGAACTCCGCCGCGACGAGCCTGCACCTGACGAACACGCACTTCGATTCCTTCGACGGCATCGGCAAGGGCTCGAACTACTCGACGCCGCGCGACCTGACGAAGATCGCCAGCAGCGCGATGAAGAACTCCACCTTCAAGACGATCGTGAAGACGAAGTCGTACTCCGCGAAGACCGTCACGAAGACCGGCACCACCCGCAACATGGCCGCCTGGACCAACACCAACGGCCTGCTCAGCAGCTACAGCGGCACCATCGGCGTGAAGACCGGCTCCGGCCCCGAGGCGAAGTACTGCCTCGTCTTCGCCGCCACGCGCAACGGCAAGACCGTCATCGGCACGGTCCTCGCCTCGACGTCCATCCCGAACCGCGAGGCGGACGCGAAGAAGCTCATGACCTACGCCTTCGCCAAGTAGGCGCGCGCGCCGGGGCGATGAGCCCCGCGCACGGGAAGGGGGCCTGCCGCGCCAACGCGCGGCAGGCCCCCTTCCGTTTCCGTTCGGCCCGCCGGCCCGCAGGACTTGGCCCGGAGGACTCGGCCCGCAGGACCCGGCCCCGAGGCTTAGGCCCAGGTGATCAGCCGCTTGGGCTGCTCCAGAATCGCCGCGGTGTCGGCCAGCACCCGGGAGCCCAGCTCGCCGTCGACCAGACGGTGGTCGAAGGACAGCGCCAGCGTGGTGACCTGACGGGGCTTGACCTTGCCCTTGTGCACCCACGGCTGGAGCTTGATCGCGCCGACCGCGAGGATCGCGGACTCGCCGGGGTTCAGGATCGGCGTGCCCGTGTCGACGCCGAACACGCCGACGTTGGTGATCGTCACGGTGCCGCCCTGCATCGCGGCGGGGGACGTCTTGCCCTCGCGGGCGGTCGCCACCAGAGCGCCCAGCTCCTCGGCCAGCCGCGGCAGGGTCTTCTCGTGCGCGTCCTTGATGTTCGGCACGATCAGGCCGCGGGGCGTGGCGGCGGCGATGCCCAGGTTCACATAGTGCTTCTGGACGATCTCCTGATTCGCCTCGTCCCAGGACGCGTTGATCCCCGGGTTGCGCTTGATCGCGACCAGCAGGGCCTTGGCGATGAGCAGCAGCGGGTTCACCCGCAGCCCCTGCATCTCCTTGTCCTGCTTGAGCTCCTCGACCAGACGCATCGTGCGGGTCACGTCGACCGTCACGAACTCGGTGACATGCGGGGCGGTGAACGCCGAGCCGACCATCGCGGCGGCCGTCGCCTTGCGGACACCCTTGACCGGGACACGGGTCTCCCGCGCGCCGTCGTACGACGCGGCGGGCGCCGGCGCCTGGACGCGGGCCGGGGTCTCCCCCGGGAGCTGCGGAGCCGGCGCGGCGGTCGGCGCGGCAGCGGGGGCGGAGGCCTGCGCCGGGGCGGGCGCCTGCGCCGGGGCCACCGCCGCGTGCACGTCCTCCCGGGTGATGACGCCGTCCGGGCCCGAAGGGGTGACCGTCGCCAGGTCGACCCCGAGGTCCTTGGCCAGCTTGCGGACCGGCGGCTTGGCGAGGGGGCGCTGCGCGGGGGCGGCACCATGCCCGTTCAGCTCGGTCTGGAGCGCGGTGGCCGCGTAGAGCGTCTCGCCCTGCTGAGCCGGGACCTCCGCGCCCTTGCGGGCCCGGCGCTTGGTGGAGGACGCCGCCACCCCGTACCCGACGAGGACCGGCGTGCGCCCCTCGGGCTTGGCCTCCGCCGCTGGGGCGGTAGCGGGCTCGGCTGCGGGGGCGGCCACCGGTTCGGCGGCCGGAGTCTCGGGGGCGGCGGCCGGTGCCCCGCCGGACACGTCCACCGCGATGATCACCTGGCCGACGTCCACCGTCGTGCCCTCGGGGAAGTGCAGGGCCTGCACCACACCGTCGAACGGGATCGGCAGTTCCACCGCGGCCTTCGCGGTCTCGACCTCGCAGACGACCTGGCCGTCGGTGACGGTGTCACCGGGCTGGACGTACCACTTGAGGATCTCCGCCTCGGTGAGTCCCTCGCCCACATCGGGCATCTTGAACTCGCGGAGTCCCGACGCGTTCTCAGTCATCGTCGTCACGACCCTCTCCTCAGTACGCCAGCGAGCGGTCGACGGCGTCGAGCACCCGGTCCAGGCCCGGAAGGTACTCCTCCTCCAGGCGGGCCGGCGGGTACGGGACGTGATAGCCGCCGACCCGCAGGACCGGCGCCTCCAGGTGGTAGAAGCAGCGCTCGGTGATGCGGGCCGCGATCTCCGCGCCCGTGCCGAGGAAGACCGGGGCCTCGTGGACCACGACCAGGCGGCGGGTCTTCTCGACCGAGGCCTGCACCGAGTCGAAGTCGATGGGGGACATCGAGCGCAGGTCCAGGACCTCGATGGACTTGCCCTCCTCCTGGGCGGCCGCGGCGGCCTCCAGGCAGACCTTCACCATCGGGCCGTAGGCGACGAGGGTCAGGTCGGTGCCCTCGCGCACCACGCGTGCCTTGTGCAGCGGGCCGGGGATGATGTCGTCGGCGGTGGAGCCGCCGGTGGACCAGGTGACCTCGCCCTTGTCCCAGTAGCGCCGCTTCGGCTCGAAGAAGATCACCGGGTCGTCGCTCTGGATGGCCTGCTGCATCATCCAGAAGGCGTCCGACGCGTTCGACGGAGAGACGACCTTGAGGCCGGCCACGTGCGCGAACAGCGCCTCGGGGGACTCCGAGTGGTGCTCGACGGCGCCGATGCCGCCGCCGTAGGGGATGCGGACGACGACGGGGAGCTTGATCTTGCCCAGCGCCCGCGCGTGCATCTTCGCGAGCTGGGTGACGATCTGGTCGTAGGCCGGGAAGACGAAACCGTCGAACTGGATCTCCACCACCGGGCGGTAGCCGCGCAGGGCGAGGCCGATCGCGGTGCCGACGATGCCGGACTCGGCCAGCGGGGTGTCGATGACCCGCTCCTCGCCGAAGTCCTTCTGGAGGCCGTCGGTGACACGGAAGACGCCGCCGAGCTTGCCGACGTCCTCGCCCATGATCAGGACCTTGGGGTCGGACTCCATGGCCCTGCGCAACGACTCGTTGATCGCCTTGGCGATCGCGACCTTCTCCGCGGCCATTTCAGTTACCCCCCTCGTCCACGAACGACGCCTGGTAGGCGGCGAACTGGGCTCGCTCCTCGTCGACGAGCGCGTGCCCGTCCGCGTACGCGTTCTCGAAGATGGCCATCGTGTCCGGGTCGGGCATGGCCCGCACGACGTCGCGTACTCGTTTGCCCAACGTCTCGCTCTCGGCGTCGAGTTCCGCGAAGAATCCCTCGTCCGCGTGGTTTGCGGCCTCCAGGTACGTGCGCAGGCGCAGGATCGGGTCCTTCGCCTCCCACGCCTCGCGCTCCTCGTCGGCCCGGTACTTGGTCGGGTCGTCGGAGGTGGTGTGCGCGCCCATCCGGTAGGTGAACGCCTCGATGAGGGTGGGGCCCTCGCCCGAACGGGCCCGCTCCAGCGCCCAGCGGGTCACCGCGAGGCTGGCGAGCACGTCGTTGCCGTCCACCCGGACGCCGGGGAAGCCGAAGCCCTGCGCGCGCTGGTAGAGCGGCACGCGCATCTGGCGCTCGGTCGGCTCGGAGATCGCCCACTGGTTGTTCTGGCAGAAGAACACCACCGGGGCGTTGTAGACCGCGCCGAAGTTGAAGGCCTCCAGGACGTCGCCCTGGCTGGAGGCGCCGTCCCCGAAGTACGCGATCACGGCCGAGTCGGCGCCGTCCTTGGCGACGCCCATGGCGTAGCCGGTGGCGTGCAGCGTCTGCGAGCCGATGACGATCGTGTACAGGTGGAAGTTGTTGCCGTTCGGGTCCCAGCCGCCGTTGTTCACCCCGCGGAACATGCCGAGCAGGTTGGTGGGGTCGACCCCGCGGCACCAGGCGACGCCGTGCTCGCGGTAGGTCGGGAAGACGTAGTCGTCGTCGCGGGTGGCCCGGCCGGAACCGATCTGGGCGGCCTCCTGGCCGAGCATCGAGGCCCACAGGCCCAGCTCGCCCTGACGCTGCAGGGACGTGGCCTCGGCGTCGAAGCGGCGGCTGAGGACCATGTCCCGGTACAGGCCGCGCAGCTCCTCGGAGGTGATGTCGGCGACGTACGGGTCGTACGTGGCGTCCGGGACGCGCTCGCCCTGCGGGGTCAGGAGCTGGACGAGTTCCGGCTCGCCGCCCGTCGCCCCCGGGGACTTCTTGGCCGCCGCGCCGGCGCGCTTGCTCGCGGCGCTCTTGGTACCGGTCGTACTGGCGCTCGCGGCGCTCTTCGTACCGGCGCTGCGTCGCGGCTTGCGCGCGGCAGTGCTCTCCACGGTCACGTGTGCTCCTCCGTCGGTCCGGCCCCCGGGATTGCCGGAAGGCTGGGGTCCCCCTCGCCCGCTGTATGGGCTCGGGGGAGCGGCTCACCTGTTCCGGCACCCGTGACACGGGGTGGGTGCCACTCGGCCGGGAACAGGCGTGACAGGTGCCCCGGCGAGCGCCCTGCACAAGTCACGTTACCCAGTGCTTCACAATTCTGTGAAACCCCTCCTGACCTGCGATTTTGATTGGAAATCCAAGTACTTGGAAACGTGGATTTCCTACTAAACCGATTGGGTCGGGAACAGTCGCTGGTCACAGCACTGGTCACAGCCTTGCAGGGGGCCGGAACACCGGCACGTTATCCCGGTCACCCCGGGCACGGGAAGAGTTCACCCGAGGGCAATGGCCATGATCGTGTGTGACACTGACACCGTGCCGGAAAACGGGAAAATCAGCGTATTTCTCCTCGATGACCACGAGGTGGTCCGCCGCGGGGTCCACGAGCTGCTGGCGGTCGAGGACGACATCGAGGTGGTCGGCGAGGCCGGCACGGCGGCCGACGCACTGGTCCGTATCCCGGCGACCCGCCCGGACGTGGCCGTCCTCGACGTCCGGCTGCCCGACGGCAGCGGTGTGGAGGTGTGCCGCGAGATCCGCTCCGCGCACGAGGACATCAAGTGCCTGATGCTGACCTCGTTCTCCGACGACGAGGCCCTGTTCGACGCGATCATTGCGGGTGCGTCGGGCTATGTCCTGAAGGACATCCGCGGCACCGAGCTGCTCACCGCCGTCCGTGACGTGGCGGCCGGCAAGTCCCTGCTGGACCCGGTGGCCACGGCCCGCGTCCTGGAACGGCTGCGGGACGGAGGCACCCCCAAGGGCGACGGGAAACTCGACCGGCTCACGGACCAGGAGCGCAGGATTCTCGACCTGATCGGCGAAGGGCTCACCAATCGCGCGATCGGGGAGCGGCTGCACCTCGCCGAGAAAACGATCAAGAACTATGTGTCGAGTCTGCTGTCCAAACTCGGAATGGAACGCCGGTCGCAGGCCGCCGCCTATGTGGCGCGGATGCAGGCGGAACAGCAGCAGCGCTGAGGCGCGCGGGGCGCGACGAGTTGCCGGGGCAAGCGGCCATGAGTGACGTGGCGCGCGGGCGACACGGGACTTAAGGCCCCCCTTTTCGGGGCGGGTGCCCCTTTTTCGGCGCCCCGGCGGTCCCGGACATTGGGGGCATGCCCACCGACGAACGTCCGGTTCTCCACCGGCCCGCCGACCAGGCCCGCCAGAGGGCGGACAAGAAGGCCGACGAGAAACTCGCCGTGGAACTCATCGCCCGTACCGACTACGGCCGGGTCGCCACCACCCTGCGCGCGATGCCCTTCCTCGCGTCCGCCCGGCACATCGTGGTGGACGGCCGCGTCCTGCTGCGCATGCCCCTGAGCTGCGGCTACCACCTGGCATGCGCCGGCAGCGTCGTCGCGTACGGCACCGACAACCTGGGCCACGCGCGGCTCGGCGAGCCTCTGTGGTCGGTGCAGATCGTGGGGCCGTGCGCGACGGTCGAGCCGAGCGCCGCCGACCTGGAGCGGTTCGGCCCCGCCCCGCCGCTCGTCGACGGCGCCCCCTACGAGGCGGTCTACCTCGGCATCGAGCCCCGGTTCGCCAGCGTGAACTCGGCGGACGCCGGTCCGGAACGGCGGCTCGGGCCGCCGGTGTGACAGGACGCCGGTGTGACAGGACGCCGGTGTGACAGGCCCCCGGTGCGACGGGACGCCGCCCGCGAACAGGCACGCGCGCGTGGCGCCCTTCTCGGGCGCCACGCGCGCGTGTCCGGCCGTTCCGGGCTCCAGGCGCGCGTGTCCGGCCGTTCCGGGCTCCACGCGCGCGGGACACCGGCCGTGTCGCCGTTTCGGTCAGAGACCGGCGGCGCCGTCCGTCGTCAGTCCGGTGTCGCCGTCGTCTCCCTGGCCGTCCGTCGGCGTGGGGGTCGGGGTCGGCGTCGGCTCGGTCGACGGCTCCTCGGTCGCCGAGTGGGTCGGACGGGTCGGCTTGTCGGTGGGCTTGTCCGTCGGCTCGTCGGTCGGCTGCCCGGTCTCGGACGGCGTGTACGAGGGCGTGTACTCCGGGGTGTCGCCCGTGCCCGTCGAACCGTCGCCCGAGGTGTCGTCCGTCGACTCGTGCGTCGCGTCGTCGTCGCCGGGCGTCTCGTCCGACTCGTTCTCCTTGGTGGAGTGCGTGCTGGTCGGCTTCTGGGTCGTGCCGGCCCCGCCGCCCCCGCCGCCACCGGTGTTGTTGAGCGCCAGCGCGACACCCGCGGCGATCGCGATCACGGCGAACACCGCGAGGATCCACAGCTTGCCGCGACCGCCGCCCTTGTTGCCGTGCCCCTCGAAACCGCCGTCGTCACCGCCCCCGTAGGGCGGGATCATCGGCGCCGGGATCTGCGTCGTCCCGGAGTCCCCGGGGTGCGGCAGCGCGGCCGTGCCCGCGAACCCGGCCGCCGGGGTGTTCAGCCCGTCGTGCGCGGTGACCGGGCCGGTGTTCCAGGTGCCGGTGTGGCTGCCCTGGTCGTACAGCATCTGGAGCCCGTACTGGACGAGTCCGCGCATCTCCTCGGCGGTCTGGAACCGGTCGTCGGGGTCCTTCGCGAGGGCGCGCATCACGAGTCCGTCCAGCTCCGGCGGCGCCGCGTCCGAGACCTGCGACGGGGGCACGGGGGTGTCCTGGACGTGCTGGTAAACCACCGAGAGCGGGGTCTCACCGGTGAACGGGGGCCGCAGCGCGAGGAGTTCGTACAGCAGGCAGCCGGTCGCGTACAGGTCGGAGCGGTGGTCGACGGCCTTGCCGAGCGCCTGCTCAGGGGAGAGGTACTGGGGCGTGCCCATGACCATGCCGGTCTGGGTCATCGTCGACTGCGCGCCGTGCAGGGCGCGGGCGATGCCGAAGTCCATCACCTTGACCGCGCCGGTCTCCGTGATGATCACGTTGGCCGGCTTGATGTCGCGGTGCACGATGCCGTGCTGGTGCGAGTAGGCGAGCGCCTCCAGGACACCGGACACGATGATCAGCGCCTGCTCGGGGCCGGGGGCCTCCGCGTTGATCAGCAGGTCACGGATGGTGTGACCCTCGACGATCTCCATCACGATGTACGGGACGACGCCGTGGCCGACCACGTCCTCGCCCGAGTCGTACACCGCGACGACCGCGTGGTGGTTCAGCCCCGCGACCGACTGGGCCTCGCGCGTGAAGCGCGCCTTGGACACGGGGTCCTCGGCCAGATCGGACCGGAGCAGCTTGACCGCGACGGTCCGCCCGAGGCGCACGTCCTCCGCGGCGAACACCTCGGCCATGCCGCCCCGGCCGAGTCTGCGTGTCAGCCGGTACCGGCCGTCGCCGACCAGCCCGCCGTTACCCCACAACTCCGGCGCGTCTGACATACCGCCGCCAGTCGCCTCGGGGTCGGACGGGCCCTGAGCGCGCTGCTGCTGTGCCATCAGTCCTCGCCGTCGTTTCTGCCCGCGGTCCGCGCGGTGGTTGTTACGGTCTCCGTCGGGCCACGCTACAGGCTCCGCGCAAGGCGCCGGTCCGAGATGAAAGGGAGATGGACGGGCCATCCAACCCGCCCCAGGTCCGTGCGTGCAAATTCCGTGTACCGGCCGTACGGCACCTGTAACGCTTCCGCGACGCTTCTTTCGCAGACGGTCACGGAACGGGCACCGCGCTTGACGTGTCAGTGCCCTCGGGCAGACTTGGCCCGGAATAAGCCAATCGATCACGGCCGCGGGGGACGCAGAAGATGAGCCAGGACGGCGCACAGGGCCGGTACGCGGGGCGTGCGGTCGCCGGCGGCCGCTACCAGCTTCGCGATCTGCTCGGCGAGGGCGGCATGGCCTCGGTGCACCTCGCGTACGACTCGGTGCTCGACCGCCAGGTCGCGATCAAGACGCTGCACACCGAACTCGGCCGTGAGCAGGCCTTCCGCGAGCGGTTCCGCCGCGAGGCCCAGTCGGTGGCCAAGCTCACGCACACGAACATCGTCTCGGTCTTCGACACCGGTGAGGACGACCTCGGCGGTGTGGCGACCCCGTACATCGTCATGGAGTACATCGAGGGCAAGCCGCTCGGCTCGGTCCTCGAAGAGGACATCCGGCAGTACGGCGCGATGCCCGCCGACAAGGCCCTCAAGATCACCGCGGACGTGCTGGCGGCGCTGGAGATCAGCCACGAGATGGGCCTGGTCCACCGGGACATCAAGCCGGGCAACGTGATGATGACCAAGCGCGACGTCGTCAAGGTCATGGACTTCGGCATCGCCCGCGCCATGCAGTCCGGCGTCACCTCCATGACCCAGACCGGCATGGTCGTCGGCACCCCGCAGTACCTCTCCCCCGAGCAGGCCCTCGGCCGCGGCGTCGACGCCCGGTCCGACCTCTACTCGGTCGGCATCATGCTGTTCCAACTGGTCACCGGGCGGCTGCCGTTCGAGGCCGACTCCCCGCTGGCCATCGCCTACGCGCACGTCCAGGAGGAGCCGGTCGCGCCCTCCTCGGTGAACCGCTCGCTGCCCCCCGGGGTGGACGCGCTGGTCGCCCGCGCGCTGAAGAAGAACCCGAACGAGCGCTTCCCGAGCGCCGAGGCCATGCGGGACGAGTGCCTGCGGGTCGCACAGTCCTTCCACGCGGCCCCGCCGAGCATCGTGCCGGGCGCCCCGACGCCGAGCGGCGCGGGCGTGGCCTCCGCCGTCTTCCCGCCGGTCGAGCAGGGCACCCCGGCTCCGGGCCCCGTCCAGACCCCGTACCAGCCGGGCCCGTACGGCACGCCCGCCCCCTCCTACGGCTACCCGCAGCAGGGCGGCTACCAGTCGCCGGCGCCGACCTCCGCGTACGCCCCGCAGCACGGCCCCTCGACCCCGCCGCCCTACAACCTCACCCCGCAACACCCGGCGCCCTCCTCAGGCGGCCCCGGCGGCGGCAAGAGCAACCGGGGCGTGGTGATCGGCGCGATCGTCGTCTCGCTCGTCGCGGTCGGCGGCCTGATCGCCGCGCTCACCCTGGGCGGCGGCGGCAGCGGCGACGACACCAAGGGCGGCGACGAAACCACCAGCGCGTCGCCCTCCGTGGTCGCCGGTCACCAGGGCCCGGACACCTCTAAGACCATCGACCCCGAGAAGTGCACGGACGCGCAGGAGTCCTACAACGACCCGGACAAGATCGAGGTCCCGGACTTCCAGTTCAAGAACCTCACCTCGGTCAAGTCCTGCTTCCAGGCCGCCGGCTGGCAGATGAAGGTGACCCGCGTCGACGAGAACACGTACGGCGAGGACACGGTCATGGACCAGTTCCCCTCGGCGGGCACGGACGTCGACCCGAAGAAGATGCCGGAGATCGAGCTGAAGGTCTCCACCGGCGACCCGTCCTGAACCACCCCGCACACACGCGGACGGGACGGGCCCGGCACCGAGGTGCCGGGCCCGTCCCGTCCGTTCGCCGTGGCCGGTGATCCGCCGGCTTACAGGTACGGCCCGCCCGAGCGGCCGACCGTACGGGGGTCCTCGTCGCCCTCCACGCCGCCGACACCCGGCGGCAGAGCGCGGCGCATCTGCTCCAACTGGGCCCTGGCCGCCATCTGCTGGGCGAACAGAGTCGTCTGGATCCCGTGGAAGAGCCCTTCGAGCCAGCCCACCAACTGGGCCTGCGCGATCCGCAGTTCCGCGTCGCTGGGGGTGGCCTCGTCGGCGAAGGGCAGCGAGAGCCGCTCCAGCTCCTCGACCAGCTCGGGGGCCAGACCGTCCTCCAGCTCCTTCACGGAACTGGCGTGGATCTCCTTGAGCCGGGCCCTGCTCGCCTCGTCCAGAGGTGCCGCGCGCACTTCCTCAAGCAACTGCTTGATCATGCTGCCGATACGCATCACCTTGGCCGGCTGTTCCACCATCTCCGTGACCGGGACCTCGCGGGCGTCCTCGTCTCCGGTGCCACCGAGAGCCATACCGTCCTGGCCGACCACCAGGATCTGAGGGTTCTCCGGCGACCTGTCGTTCCTCGGCATCTCCATGCCGTCATTCTCTCGCACCCGCGCACTCCGACACGGTGGCGCCCCCCTGGCGTGGTCCGGGCGCGCCGGCGTCGCTGGTCTGGGAGCACCGGCGTCGCTGGTCCCGGAACGCCGGCGTCGCTCGTCCCGGAACGCCGGCGTCGCTCGTCCCGGAGCGCTTGCGGAGGGCCTCACCGGTTGCCCGGCGGAATGCCGCTTTCCGCCGGGGTGCCGGGATGCCGGGATCGGCGGCTCATGTGAGGCTTGTCCCGTCGATCACGGCACCCGTCTTGGCGAACCGCACCGGGAGGGGGTCACCGGCGTGACTCCATGGCTCCGCACCCTGCCCACGGTCGGGCTGCTCGCCGCCGCCCTGCTCTGCGGCACCGGCCCCACCGCGAGCGCGGCCCAGCCGCCCGCCGGGGCCCTGGCGCACGGCGGGGCCCCCGGGCGGGCGGCGCCCGCCGTCCCGGGACCCGGACGGGCCATCCCGACGCCGGACGACTCCTCGCGCGCCGGCAGCCTCGCGGGCGAGGGCCGCGCGCGGCCGGGACGCGCCGACGAGGACGACCCGGACCCCGAGGAGACGGACCCGGGCACGGACCTCGGCACCGACATCAGCGACGGACTCACCCAGGTGGGTGTGGCTCCCGAGGCGCCGCGTGAGGACACGGCTCCCGTGCAGCAGAGCGTCGTAAACCCCGGCAGCGGAACCAGCGGCACCAAGCCGGTTCTCCAGCTCCTGCCGCTGGGCGGCGGCCTGATCCTCGTCGGCCTCGGCCTGGGGCTGGCCTTCGTGGGCCTGCGCGTCCGGCGCGGCTGAGACACCGCGGACCGGGCCGGGCCGGTGCGGGGCGTGCGACCGGACCGCGCCAGGCAAGTGGGGCCGGACCGCGCCAGGCCCGTGCGGCGCGTGGGGCCGGACCCCTCCCGGCCCGTGCGGCGCGTGGGGCCGGACCGCGCCAGGCCCATGCGGCGCGTGGGGCCGGACCCCTCCCGGCCCGTGCGGCACGTGGGCCCGGATCACGCAGGCGAGACCAGGCCGCACCGGACGCCACGCCACAGCACCGCGAACCAAGCGGTCCCCGGTCAGCCCTGCGGGGCGACCAGCAGAACCTTTCCGATGTGGCTGCTCTCCTCCAGCACCCGGTGGGCCTCGCCCGCCTCGCTCATCGGCAGCTCACGGTCGACCACCGGCCGTACGTGGCCGCCGTCGATCAGCGGCCAGACGTGCTCGCGCACGGCCGCCACGATCGCCGTCTTCTCGCTGAGCGGCCGGGCCCGCAGCGAGGTCGCGCTGACGGCGGCCCGCTTGTTCAGCAGCGTGCCGATGTTCAGCTCGCCCTTGACCCCGCCCTGCATCCCGATGATGGCGAGCCGCCCGTTCACCGCGAGGGCGCGCACGTTCCGGTCGAGGTACTTGGCGCCCATGTTGTCGAGGATGACGTCGGCGCCCGCCCCGTCCGTGGCCCGCTCGATCTCCTCCACGAAGTCCTGCTCGCGGTAGTTGATCAGGATGTCCGCGCCCAGTCCGGCGCAGAAGTCCAGCTTCTCCCGCGTACCGGCCGTGACGGCGACCTTGGCGCCGATGGCCTTGGCGAGCTGGATCGCCATGGTGCCGATGCCGCTGGAACCGCCGTGGACGAGCAGCGTCTCGCCGGGGCGCAGATGGGCGACCATGAAGACGTTCGACCAGACGGTGCACGTCACCTCGGGCAGCGCCGCCGCCTGAAGGAGGTCCAGGCCCTTGGGCACGGGCAGCAGTTGCCCGGCCGGCACGGCGACCTTCTGGGCGTATCCGCCGCCGCCGAGCAGCGCGCACACCTCGTCGCCGACCGCCCAGCCCGAGACGCCGGTGCCGACCTCGACGACACGCCCCGAGCATTCGAGGCCGGGGTAGGCGGAGGCCCCGGGCGGCGGGTTGTACATGCCCTGCCGTTGCAGCAGATCGGCGCGGTTGACGGCGCTGGCCACCACCTCGACCAGCACCTCTCCGTCGCCGGGCACCGGATCGGGGACCTCGTCCCACACCAGCGCCTCGGGCCCACCAGGTTCAGGAATCGTGATCGCGTACATGAGAGCGACGCTACTCCTGCGGGGTCCCGTGATCCTGAAGGGTGCCGTCCAGTCCCGCCAGGACTGCCGGGGGCCGGTCGCCAGTCCTGGGGGCGGAGGGGGTCGCTGGTTCCGGGGGCGGAGGCGGGCGCTAGTCCTGGGGGCGGAGGCGGTCGGCCGGTTTCACCTGGGTGACCGGGGTGACCCGCGCGATCGTGATGAGCCGGTCCGTCAACTGGAGTGTGCCGACGTCCGGATCGTCGTAGCCGAGGACCCGGTGGCCGCGGATGACGCTGACCACCAGGTCGGTGGTCTCGCGGGCCCCCTTGCCCACCTCGGCCTTTATGACCGGCCGTTCGACCACGTCGAGCCCGCTGCCCTGGTGGATCAGGTCCTCCATCACCATGCCGGCAGCGGGGCTGAGGACGGAGAGCCCGAGCAGGCGGCCGGCGGCGCTGGCACTGGTGATGACCGCGTCGGCGCCGGACTGCTTGAGCAGCGGCGCGTTCTCCTCTTCGCGGACCGCGGCGACGATCTTCGCGCGCCGGTTGAGCTGCCGGGCCGTCAGGGTCACCAGCACGGCGGTGTCGTCGCGCTGGGTGGCGATGATGACCTGCCGCGCCCGGTGCAGTTCGGCGCGCATCAGCACATCGCTGCGCGTGGCGTCGCCGACGACGCCCGCGTAGCCGTCCGCAGTCGCGGCGTCGATCACCCGCGGACTCGGGTCGACGACCACGACCTGCTCTTTCCTCAGCCCGGTCGCGCAGACGGTCTCGACGGCCGAACGGCCCTTCGTCCCGAAGCCGACAACGACGGTGTGATCCCTCAAGGCCGCCCTCCAGCGGTTCAGGCGCCATTCCTCACGGGTGCGTTCCGTGAGGACCTCCAGCGTGGTGCCGACCAGGATGATCAGGAACAGCACCCGCAGCGGCGTGATGAGCAGGATGTTGATGAGCCGGGCGCCGTCACTGGTCGGGGTGATGTCGCCGTAGCCGGTGGTGGAGAGCGTCACCGTCGCGTAGTAGAAGGAGTCGAGCAGGTCGACTGCGCCGTCGGAGTTGTCGGTGTAACCGACCCGGTCGAACCAGACGATCAACGCGGTGGAGACCAGCACCAGCAAGGCCATCGCCAGCCGCTTGGCGACCTGCCGGATGGGGCGCTCCACGACCTTGCGCGGCAGTTTCACCTGGTAGGTCACGAGATGCTCGTCCGCCTGCCGGGCGATCGCGTCGTGGCCCGGAAGTTTCACGTGAAACACACCCCATTCGGATTCATTCCGATCCCGTCCCTCGGCTCCATGCCGCTCCCACCCTCGGCCTCACACGCTCCCACCACCGCCGTGACGCCGTTTCCGTCTCTGCCCCGGCTCAGACGAAACACGCGTCGATCCCCGCCGAGGCCCATGGCAGGTCGATGAGTTCCAGTTCCTGCCCGGCCCGCGCACCGTCCGGCGGTACGACGGCGAGCGCGTCGGAGGCCGCGATGCCCCGCAGCATCGCCGGGCCGCTGTAGTGCAGCGGCACGGCCCGGTCGCCGCGCAGCGAGACGGGGACCAGCCGGGTGTCGTACGGGTGTCCCTGCACGGCCTCCCGGCAGGGCACCGTGTACGGCTCCGGGGCCGCGCGTCCGGCCAGGGTGCGCAGCAGCGGCTCGGCGAGCGTCAGGAGGCCGGAGACGGCGGCGAGCGGGTTCCCGGGCAGACCCACGAGATGCCGGCCGTCCTGGAGGCGGGCCAGCACCATCGGGTGCCCCGGCCGCACCTTGACACCGTCCACCAGCAACTCGGAGCCGAGCCGGCCCAGCATGGGGTGGACGTGGTCGACCGGGCCGGACGCGGTGCCGCCGGTGGTGACGATCAGGTCGGCCCGGGAGCCGGTGAGCGCCTTGTGCAGCGCCGCCGCGTCGTCGCCGAGCCGCCGTACCGCGACGACCTCGGCGCCGAGCGCCCGCAGCCACGGCGGCAGCATCGGGCCGAGCGCGTCCCGGATGAGGCCCTCCCGGGGCAGTCCGTCCGCCAGCAACTCGTCGCCGAGGACGAGCACTTCGACGCGCGGGCGGGGGACCACGGCGAGGGTGTCGTAGCCGGCCGCGGCGGCGAGGCCCAGTACGGCCGGGGTGACAAGGGCGCCCAGCGGCAGCAGTTGGTCGCCGCTGCGGCACTCCTGCCCGCGGGGCCGGATGTCCTGACCGTGTGCCACGTCCAGGTTCCCGGCCTGCCGGGCGGAGCCGTGCCCGTGCGCGGGGCGGGCGTGCAGCCGGCCCTTGTCGTCGATGCGGCCGTGCTCGCTGCGCAGAACGGCGGTCGCGTCGCGCGGGACGCGGGCACCGGTCGCGATGTGCACGGCCTCGCCGTCGGTCAGCCGCTCGGGCGCCGCGTTCCCGGCCAGCACGCCGTCGTCCCGCACCTCCCAGGGGCCCGGGCCCGCGACGGCCCAGCCGTCCATCGCCGAGGTGTCGAAGGAGGGCAGGTCGGTGAGGGCGGTCAGCGGGGACGCGAGGACCAGGCCGAGAGCCGCGTCGAGGGGCACGGAGACGGGGTCCCTGCGGGGCACGGAACGGGCGGCCCGCTCGGCGACGACCCGGGCCTCGGGCCAGGGGGTGGCCTTGTGGTGGGCGTGCTTGTCCTTGGCGTCGTCCTGTGCGCCGGGTCCCGGAGCCGGGGTGCGGTCGCCGCCGCGCGGTCCGGCGGGAGTGCTCCCGGCCCGGGACTGCGCGGCCGACGGGTGCGGTCCGGGGTTCTTGACCAGAGCGAGCGCCTCCTCGACGTCGAACTCGTCGGCGTCCTGGCCCCCCTGGGCGGAACGGGCGGCGGTCATCCGGCGTCCGGGTCGGTGAGGGGGGCGGAGGGGGAAGCGGGGGCGGAGGGGGAAGCGGGGGCGGAGGGGGAAGCGGGGGCGGAGGGGGAAGCGGGGGTCGAGGTGGATGTGAGGCCGGAGGCCGGTGGGGTGCCCTTGTTGGCGTCCGGGGTGTTCTGACCGGCGTCCGGGGCGCCCTTCCCCGTGTTGTCCTCGTCGGCCCAGCGCAGGGCGAGCGCGGCGGCCTTCCGGGAGGCCTCGGCGACCGCTTCGGGTCCGCCGCCCGCCCGGCCGGCCGCGTATCCCACCAGGAACGTGGTCAGCGGCGCGGCCGGCCTCGCCACTCCGTGCGCGGCGTCACGGGCCAGGTCGAGCAGCACGCCGGTGTCGACGTCCAGATCGATGCCCAGCTCGTCCTTGACTGCGGAAATCCATTCATCCAGCACGTGCCCATGCTCCCTGATGCGTGCCCGAGCGGCGGCGATGTCGTCCCAGGTGTCGCAGTCGAAGGACGCGACGGGGTCTGAGATACGAAGAAGTTCGAGCCCGGCGACGAGCCGCCGCAACGGCAGCCCGCCGAGCCCGCCGTGCGCGGCACCCAGAGCGGCCAGCGCACGCCGCAGCGCGTCGGCCCGGTAGACGGCCACGAGCGGCTGGTCACGTCCGTCGGGGTCGGTCAGGACGACCCCGTCCGGGCGGCCGGTGCCGAGCGGGGCGCTCCGGGGGGTCGAGGGAGACGGGGCAGGGGTCGCGCCCAGGGACGGGGAGGGGGACGGGGAGGCGGCTGCGTGGCTCTCCGGGATGTGCCGGGGTTCCGACGGAGCGGTGGGAGTGGTCTCCGAACCTCTCCGGTACGCGCTCGGAGGGGTCGAGACGCCCGCCGAAACCCCCTGGTGTGCCCTTGGCATGGCGCCGGGCCCCTCGGAGTCGGCGGGGCCGGTCAGGGCGTCCAGCAGGCTCCGTACCGTCTTCTCGTCCAGGAACGGCAGATCCGCCGAGAGCACGATGACGTACGGCGCCGTGGTGTGCCGCAGGCCCGCGTCGAGCGCGGCGACCGGTCCGCCGCCCGGCGGTTCCTCGCGGACCCACTCCACGGGGTGTGCGGTGGCCCGGGGTTCCGCGACGACCACGGTGACGTCCGCTCCGGCGCAGGCGGCGAGCACCCGGTCCAGCAGGGGTCGGCCGCCCACCCGCACGCCGGGCTTGTCCACCCCGCCGAGCCGCCGCGCGGAGCCGCCCGCGAGCACGACGGCGTCGTACGCGACGGCCTCGTCCGCGACGGCTTCGTCCGCGACAGCTCCGTGCGTGACGGCTTCGTCCGCGACAGCTCCGTGCGTGACGGCTTCGTCCGCGACAGCTCCATGCGCGACGGCCTCGTCCGCGTCGGTGCCGTACGCGGCAGCGGGACCGGCGCCGCCGGGCCGGCCGGGGTGGCCCGGGGCGCCGGGATGGCCCGGGCGGCCGGTCGTATCCGGTGGCTCGTTCGCGGTCATCCCCCGAGTATGAGCGCCCCGCGGATCATTGCCACCCCCGGCCACCCACCACGTGAACGGGGACGGCCCGGCCCGCCGGTCCTACAGCGTGCGCAGCAGCACCGCCGGCTGTTCCACACAGTCCGCCACGTACCGCAGGAAGCCACCCGCCGTACCGCCGTCGCACACCCGGTGGTCGAAGGTGAGCGAGAGCTGCACGACCTGACGCACCGCCAACTCCCCTTGATGCACCCAGGGCTTGGGGATGATGCGGCCGACGCCGAGCATGGCCGCCTCGGGGTGGTTGATGATCGGCGTGGAGCCGTCGACACCGAACACCCCGTAGTTGTTCAGGGTGAAGGTGCCGCCGGTGAGGTCCGCCGGTGTCAGCGTCCCGGTGCGGGCGGCCTCGGTGAGCCGGGCGAACTCGGCGCCGAGACCTTCCGCGTCGCGCCCGTCCGCGTCCCGGACGACCGGGACCACGAGCCCGCGTTCGGTCTGGGCCGCGAAACCCAGGTGCACGCGGTCGAGCCGGACGATCTCGCGGGCCTCCAGGTCGACCGTCGAGTTCAGCTCGGGGAACCGGGCCAGCGCGGCGGTGCAGATCCGGGCCAGCAGGGCGAGCAGCGAGATCTTCGGGCCGCCCGCCGCGTTCATCGCCGCGCGGGCCCGCATCAGCTCCGTGGCGTCCGCGTCCACCCAGCAGGTCGCGTCGGGGATCTCCCGCCGGCTGCGCGAGAGCTTGTCGGCGACGGCCCCTCGGACACCGCGCAGGGGCACACGGACCCCGTTCGGCGTCGCTCCCCGGGAGACCGGTGCCGCTCCCGTGGAGACCGGTGCCGCTCCCCGGGAGGCGTCGGTCGCGCCGGGAACGACGGTCGTGACGTCCGCGTACGAGGACACCGCGTCCTGAGCCTGGTCGCGGGCGTCCTGGCCGGAGCCGCTGCCCGGGACACCGAGGGGCTCCGGGACGGCGGCGGGGGCCGCCCGGCCGCCCGCCGCCGCGCGCAGCGCGTACTCGACGTCGGCCCGCAGGATCAGACCGTCGGGCCCGGAACCCTCCAGCTCTCGCAGGTCCACACCGTTCTCCCGGGCGAGCCTTCGTACGAGCGGCGAGATGACCGGCACGGGCCCGTCCCCCCGCACGGTTCCGTTTCCGTCCCGCAGAACCTCCGTGTCCGCCCCCGGCACGGCCCGGCTCGCGCCGTCCTGCTCGTCCTGGCCCGGATAGGTGCCGCTGGAACCGGCCGCACCGCCCGGAGCGGCGGCGACGCCGGCCTCCGAACCCCCAGGGGAAGCCAAAGCCGAGGCCGAGGCCGAACCCGAATCCGAGCCGGCGCCGACACCCGCACCGGCACCGGCACCGGCACCCGCACCCGCACCCGCGTCCGAACCCACGGGCGTTCCCACACCAGCCACACCCGCCGGAGTTCCCACACCAGCCCGGTCCGCCGGAGCGCCGCCCGCGCCGGGACCGCCCCCCGCCGGCCCGCCCGGGGTACGCCCTCCGGCCACCGGACCCCCCGGGGGCCGCACCCTCCGGCGCCGCGCCGGAGGCGCTCCCGTGCCGTAGCCCACCAGCACGTTCCCGGAGCCCTCGTCCTGGGGGGCCTTCTGGGTGTCCTCCCGGGGGGCCGGGTCGTCCTCGCCGGAGACCGGCGCGCCCACGGCGACGGTCAGCAGCGGTGCGCCGACCGGCAGTTCGGTGCCCTCCGCGCCGTAGCGGGCGGTGACCACGCCGCCGTAGGGGCAGGGGACCTCGACCATCGCCTTGGCCGTCTCGACCTCGACGACGGGCTGGTCGACGGCGACGACGTCACCGACCTCTACCAGCCAGCGGACGATCTCCGCCTCGGTGAGCCCCTCCCCGAGGTCGGGGAGCCTGAACTCCAGCACCTGCGCCATCAGTTGCCCGCCTCCCACTGCAGACGCCCCACGGCGTCCAGGATCCGGTCGACACCGGGCAGGTGGTGCCGCTCCAGCATCGGCGGCGGATACGGGATGTCGAACCCCGCGACCCGCAGCACCGGCGCCTCCAGGTGGTGGAAGCAGCGCTCCGTGACGCGGGCCGCGATCTCCCCGCCCGGGCCGCCGAACCCGCCCGACTCGTGCACGACGACCGCGCGGCCGGTCCGCCGCACCGAGGCGGCCACCGTCTCGTCGTCGAACGGCACCAGGGAACGCAGGTCGACGACTTCGAGGTCCCAGCCCTCGGCCCGGGCCGCCTCGGCGGCCTCTAGGCAGACGGGCACGGACGGCCCGTACGTGATGAGGGTGGCGCTCCGGCCCGAGCGCCGCACCACCGCGCGGCCTGTCGGTTCAACGGCCGGCGGGTCCTCCGGGTTCCAGGAATCCTTCGACCAGTACAGCCGCTTGGGCTCCAGGAAGACGACCGGGTCGTCGGAGGCGATGGCCTCGCGGAGCATCCCGTAGGCGTCGGAGACGGTGGCCGGGGTGACGACATGGAGGCCCGGGGTCGCCATGTAGTACGCCTCGGAGGAGTCGCTGTGGTGCTCGACGCCGCCGATGCCGCCGCCGTAGGGCACCCGGATGGTGATGGGCAGCGGCATGGCGCCACGGGTGCGGTTGCGCATCTTCGCCACATGCGAGACGAGCTGCTCGAACGCCGGGTAGGCGAACGCGTCGAACTGCATCTCCACGACCGGGCGCAGGCCGTACATGGCCATGCCGACGGCCGCGCCCAGGATGCCCGCCTCGGCGAGCGGGGTGTCCGTGCAGCGGTCCTCGCCGAACTCGGCGGCGAGCCCGTCGGTGACCCGGAAGACACCGCCGAGGGTGCCGACGTCCTCGCCCATGACGTGGACCGTCGGGTCGGCGGCCATGGCGTCGCGCAGCGCGCGGCCGAGCGCCTGCGCCATGGTGGCCGGCTTGAGGGCAACCGTGGTCATCGCCCGGCTCCTTCCGGGCCGTGCGGACCCGCTCCGTGCGCGCCGTCCGCCTCGGCCTCCAGCTCCGCCCGCAACTGCGCTTCCTGCTCCAGGAGTTGCGGGGTGGGCCTGGCGTAGACGTGGGCGAAGAGGTCCATGGGGTCGAGCACCGGGTCCTGGTTCATGCGCTCGCGCAGGTCGGCGGCCATCGCCTCGGCGTCGTCGCGTACGGCCTTCAGGGCGGCCTCGTCGAGCAGGCCGCGTTCGGTCAGCTCGCGTTCGAGGAGGGTGACGGGGTCGTGCCCGCGCCAGGTCTCCACCTCGGAGTCGCCGCGATAGCGGGTGGCGTCGTCGGCGTTGGTGTGGGCGTCGATGCGGTAGGTCACGGCCTCGACGAGGGTGGGGCCGCCACCCGCGCGCGCGTGGGCGATGGCCTCGCCGAGCACCTGGTGCACGGCCGGCGCGTCATTGCCGTCGACCAGGCGGCCCGGCATCCCGTAGCCGACGGCCTTGTGGGCCAGCGAGGGGGCGGCGGTCTGCTTGGCGAGCGGCACCGAGATGGCGAAGCCGTTGTTCTGGACGAGGAAGACGACCGGGGCCCGCCAGACGGCGGCGAAGTTCAGCGCCTCGTGGAAGTCGCCCTCGCTGGTGCCGCCGTCGCCGACCAGGGCGAGCGCGACCACGTCGTCACCCTTGAGACGGGCGGCGTGCGCGAGGCCCACGGCGTGCGGGAGCTGGGTGGCGAGCGGGGTACTGAGGGGGGCGACGCGGTGCTCGCGCGGGTCGTAGCCGGTGTGCCAGTCGCCGCGCAGCAGCGTGAGCGCCTGGACGGGGTCGAGGCCGCGCGCGACGGCGGCCAGGGTGTCGCGATAGCTCGGGAAGAGCCAGTCGCGGTCCTCCAGGACGAGCCCGGCGGCGACCTCGCAGGCCTCCTGGCCGGTGCTGGAGGGGTACACGGCGAGACGGCCCTGCTTGGTCAGCGCGGTCGCCTGCGTGTTGTAGCGGCGGCCACGGACCAGCGCCTTGTGCAGCCGGCGCAGCAGCTCCGGGTCGGCCTGCGCCGCCGCCTCGGTGCCGAGGACGCGGTAGGGCGCCGCGTCGGGCAGCAGCGGCGCGGGGTCGGTGCGGGGCTGCCAGGCGGGCGGCGGCGTGGGCCGGTAGGCCCCTCGCTGCTCCAGGACCGTCATGACGGCACCTCCTCGTGGGAGCGGCTTCAGGCGCGTCACGGGTGTGATGCGCCTCACCTACCGATTGTTCGGTCGTCGGCACATTTTGGCTACAGGCGGCGCCAGGCTGTGGACAAACGGTTCTGCACAGCCTGAGATGGACGCAGTACGTCCATGGTAGGGAGGCGGGGGGACATGGCACCTGAACAAATGGCCGAGCCGCCGGAGCCCGGCCCCGCCGTCCCGTCCGGACCCGGACCCGGACCCGCCGAGCCGCCCCCCCGGCCGCTCGACGCGATCGACCGGGACATCCTCCGGATGCTCCAGGCGGACGGCCGCGCCTCGATACGGTCCGTCGCCGAGCGGGTCCACGTGTCCCGGGCCAACGCCTACGCGCGCATCAACCGGCTCATCGAGGACGGCGTGATCCGCGGCTTCGGGGCTCGCGTCGACCACGAACGCGCCGGTCAGGGCACCTCGGCGTACATCACGCTCAAGATCGTGCAGAACTCCTGGCGCACCGTGCGCGAGCAGCTGCGGGTGCTCCCCGGCGCCTCGCACATCGCCCTGGTCGGCGGGGACTTCGACGTCCTGCTCCTGGTGCACACCCCCGACAACCGGGCCCTGCGCGAGCTGGTGCTCACCCGCCTCCAGGCCATCCCGGAGGTGCTCAGCAGCAGGACGCTGCTCGTCTTCGAGGAGGAGTACTTGGAGCCGGAGAACTGACCCGGGCCGACCGGCCCTCCGAGTCACCCGGCGGCCCCGCTGCCCGGCGGCTCACGGGTCACGGGTCACGGCTCACGGCTCACGGCTCACGGCTCACGGCTCACGGAGGATCGTCCGGTCCGGCGCTCACCCGTTCGGGTCATCGCCGTCCGCCGTCGGGGCCGTCCGAGCCCCCTGCCGCCATCTCAGGGCGCTCAGCGGAGTCTCAGTTCTCAGGACTCCTTCCGGAGCCCCCCGAACACCAGGACCACCACCGCGTCGGCGACCTCGCGCGCGCCCATGCCCCGCGCGTCGGGCCGGTACCACTCCACGAGTGAGTTGATCATTCCGAAGACCAGCCGGGTCGCGAGCCGGACCTCCACGTCGGCGCGTACGTCCCCCTCGGCAGCCGCGGCCTTCAGGAGTTCGGCGACCTGGTGGTCGAACTCGCGGCGCCGCCCCAGGGCCCACCGCTCGGTGTCGGTGTTGCCGCGCACGCGCAGCAGCAGCGTCACATAGGGCAGTTCCGAGGTGAGCACCTCGACCATGCGCCGCACGACGTACTCCAGGCGCTCCACGGCACGCCCCACGCGCGCGTGCTCCTCGTCGAGGATCCCGAAGAGGCCGTCCAGCGCCCGGCTCACGGCGCGGCGCAGCAGCTCCTCCTTGCCGGCGACGTGGTGGTAGATCGAGGACTTGGAGATGCCGGCCGCCTTGGAGAGGTGCTCCATGGAGGTGCCGTCGTAGCCGCGGTCGTTGAAGACCTGGACGGCGACGGACAGAAGCGTCTCCGGGGTGTATGTGTCGCGCTTGGCGGTGGTCATGGGGTGCCCTCGCGCTTCTCGGTGGCGTACGCGTGACGGTAGAGCGCCAGGGACGGCGCGTAGCGCCCGGAGGGGTCGCGCACGTGCAGTTCGTCCAGGACGTCGTAGGACCAGTTCGTGCCGAGCCTGCGGCTCCATTCGAAGGGGCCCAGAGGGTAGTTGACGCCGAGGCGCATCGCGGTGTCGATGTCCTCCTCGGTGGCGACGCCCTTGGCGACGGCGTCGTGCGCGAGGTCGACGATCCGGGCGACCGTGCGGGCGACGATCATGCCGGGGCAGTCCCCGATGACGCTCACGTCCTTGCCGAGCGCCTGGAAGAGCCCGATGGCCTCGGACAGCGTCCGGGGAGCGGTGTCCTGGGACGCCGACAGGGCGATACGGGTCGCCTTGCGGTAGTCGAGCGCGAGGTCGAAGTAGACGACGTCGCGGAACTCCACCGAGGTCTGTCCGTCGGCCAGGACGAGCTGGCCGCCACCGGGGAGCACCAGGCGGGTGCCGTGGTCCTCCTCGTCCTCGCGGACCGGGATGCCCGCCTCGCGGATCAGGTCGAGGAGCGCGGCGGCGGGGCCCAGGTCCCCCTCGGCGACGACGTAGGCGGGCGCCTCGGCCTTCTCCGCGGTGTGCGGCTCGGCCTTCTCGGCGTCGTCCCCGTAGTCGTACCAGCCGTGGCCCGTCTTGCGGCCGAGCCGGCCCGACTCGACCAGCCTGCGCTGGGCGAGCGAGGGCGTGAACCGCACGTCCTGGAAGAAGGACTGCCACACGGAGTGGGTGACCGACTCGTTGACGTCCTGGCCGATCAGGTCGGTCAGTTCGAAGGCGCCCATCCGGAAGCCGCCCGACTCGCGCAGCACCGCGTCGATGGTGGCGGGGTCGGCGGCCTGCGCCTCGTGGACCGCGAACGCCTCGGCGTAGAAGGGCCGCGCGATGCGGTTGACGATGAAGCCGGGCGTGTCCGCGCAGGCGACGGGCGTCTTGCCCCAGGCGCGGGCCATCTCGTACGCGCGCGTGGCGGAGGTGACGTCGGTCGCGAACCCGGAGACCACCTCGACCAGCGGCAGCAGGGGCGCGGGGTTGAAGAAGTGCAGTCCGACCAGCCGGCCCGGGTTGCGCAGCGCGCCGCCGATGGCCGTGACGGACAGGGAGGAGGTGTTCGTGGCGAGCAGGCAGTCGTCCCCGACGATGTCCTCCAGGTCGCTGAACAGGCCCTGCTTGACGTCGAGTTGTTCGAGCACCGCCTCGATGACGAGCGTGCAGTCCGCGAGGTCGGCGAGAGCCGCGGCGGGCCGGAGCCGGGCCCGGGCGGCGTCCCGCTCGTCGCCGGTGAGCCGGTCCTTGGCGACGAGCCGGTCGAGCCGGGCGCCGATCGCCTCGGCCGCCGCCTCGGCCCGCCCGGGAGCCGCGTCGTAGAGCCGCACGGGGTGGCCCGCCACCAGCGCGACCTGGGCGATGCCCTGGCCCATGGTGCCGGTTCCGACGACTGCCACGGGGCTGCTGAGGTCGAGTGCTGTCATGTGCGCGATCCTCCCGCACGGGGTTTTCCACAGATGCGGCGGACCCCCTTGTCCCGACCGATCGTTCGGTTACTCTAACCCTGACTGTCCCTTCCTGCCCAGCTCGCGGACTCGACGAAGAGCCCCTGAGACGAGGAGTTGGTCCCTGATGGCCGCCGAACTCACCGCGCACCAGCTCATCGCCCAGCACCGGCCCACCCTGGACCAGGCGCTGGAAGCGATCCGCACGCGCGCGTACTGGTCCCCGCACCCCGAGCACCCCAAGGCGTACGGCGAGCACGGCAGTCTCGGCCTGGCCGAGGGCAAGGCCGCCTTCGACGCCCTGCTGGGCACCCGCCTCGACCTGGGACAGCCGGGCACGGACGACTGGGTCGGCGGCGAGATCTCGCCGTACGGCATCGAGCTGGGCGTGACGTATCCGCACGCGGACGTCGACACGCTGCTGCCCGCGATGCGCGCCGGGCAGCGCGCCTGGCGGGACGCGGGCGCGGAGATCCGTGCCGTGGTCTGTCTGGAGATCCTCAAGCGGATCAGCGACCGCACCCCCGAGTTCGCGCACGCGGTCATGCACACCAGCGGCCAGGCCTTCATGATGGCGTTCCAGGCGGGCGGACCGCACGCCCAGGACCGCGGCCTGGAGGCGGTGGCGTACGCGTACGTGGAGCAGGTCCGCACCCCCGACACCGCGGAGTGGACCAAGCCCCAGGGCAAGCGCGACCCGCTCGCGCTGACCAAGGACTTCGTGCCCGTCCCGCGCGGCATCGCGCTGATGATCGGCTGCAACACCTTCCCTACGTGGAACGGCTATCCGGGCCTGTTCGCCTCCCTGGCCACCGGTAACGCGGTGCTGGTCAAGCCCCACCCGCGCGCGGTGCTGCCGCTCGCGCTCACCGTGCGGGTGGCGCGCGAGGTGCTCGCCGAGGCGGGCTTCGACCCGAACCTGGTGGCGCTGGCCGCCGAGCGCCCCGGCGAGGGCATCGCGAAGACGCTGGCCACCCGCCCCGAGATCCGGATCATCGACTACACCGGTTCCACCGAGTTCGGCGACTGGCTGGAGGCCAACGCCCGCCAGGCGCAGGTCTACACGGAGAAGGCCGGCGTCAACACGGTGGTCGTGGAGTCGACCGCCGACTACCAGGGGATGCTGTCCAACCTGGCGTTCTCCCTGTCGCTCTACAGCGGCCAGATGTGCACCACCCCGCAGAACCTGCTGATCCCCCGCGCCGGCATCCGCACGGACGAGGGCCCCAAGTCGTACGACGAGGTGGTCACCGACCTCGCGAAGGCGGTCGGCGGCCTGCTCGGCGACGACGCGCGGGCGAACGCGCTGCTGGGCGCCATCGTGAACCCGGACGTGAAGGCCCGCCTGGAGGCCGCCGCCGGACTGGGCGAAGTCGCCCTGCCGTCACGGGAGATCGATAACCCCGAGTTCCCGGACGCCGTCGTGCGCACCCCGGTGATCGTGAAGCTCGACGGCGCGCGCAAGTACTGGGACGGCGCCGAGGGCGCCGACGAGGCCGCCTTCATGAGCGAGTGCTTCGGCCCGGTCTCCTTCGCCGTCGCGGTCGACTCGGCGGCGGACGCCGTGGAGCTGCTGCGGCGCACGATCAGGGACAAGGGCGCGATGACCGTCGGCGCGTACACCACCGACGAGGAGGTCGAGCGCGAGGTGCGCGAGGCCTGCCTGGAGGAGTGCGCGCAGCTTTCCCTGAACCTGACGGGCGGGGTCTACGTCAACCAGACGGCCGCGTTCTCGGACTTCCACGGTTCGGGTGGGAACGGCGCGGCGAACGCGGCCCTGTGCGACGGCGCGTTCGTCGCGAACCGCTTCCGGGTGGTCGAGGTGCGCCGGGAGGCGTGAGCCCCGGGGGCGCCGCCGAACAGGCGCTCCCCGGGCTCCAGAGCGCCTAGGCGGGGGCGCCCCCGGTCGTGCTCCAGTGGAACAGCGTCATGGCCACACTGGTCGCGAGGTTGTAGCTGGAGACCTGGGGGCGCATCGGCAGGGCCACCAGATGGTCGGCCCGCTCGCGCAGCGCGGCGGACAGCCCGCTGCGCTCCGAGCCGAACGCGAGCACCGCGTCGTCGGGGATCTTCGCGCCGCGGATGTCCTCGCCCTCCGGGTCGAGCGCGAAAACCGGGCCGGGCGGCAGTTCGTCCACCGTCACGCGTTCCACGGCGGTCGCGAAGTGCAGACCGGCACCGCCGCGGACCACCGTGGGGTGCCAGGGGTCGAGGGTTCCCGTGGTGACCACGCCGGTCGCGCCGAAGCCCGCGGCCAGCCGGATCACCGCTCCGGCGTTGCCGAGGTTGCGCGGATCGTCGAGCACGACGACGGGCGCGGTCCGGGGTGTGCGGGTCAGCCTCTCCAGGTTGGCGGCCCGGGAGGGGCGTACGGCGAGAGCGGCCACCGAGGTGGGGTGCGGGCGGGTCAGCAGGCCGGCGAACGTGGCCTCCGGGACCTCGGCCAGCAGGCTGTCGAGGCCCGCGCGGACGTCGGGCGCGAGGTTCGCCGCCAGCTCCAGCGCGGCCCGCCGGTCCGTGGTGACCGCGACCGGGATGTCGGTCCCGAAGCGCAGCGCGTGCTTGAGGGCGTGGAAGCCGTCGAGCAGGACGGAATCGTCGGCGAGCCGGCGCCAGACACGTACGGGGTCGTTCATGCCGTGAAGCCTACGTGCGTCTGCGCGGCCCCCTCCGGCACGCCCGCCTCGGGCTCCCTGGGCCCCGGCACCGCGGGGCCGCCCCGGGAAAACAGGCGTCCACGCGCGCGTGCCGTCCAGCCGCCGAGGCGGCGCAGGAAGGCCGTCGGCAGGAACACCGCGTCGGCGGCGATCATCGCGAGCGAGAAGAACGGCAGCCCGAGGACGACGGCGATCACCGCGTGCTCGGTCATCATGGCCACCAGCAGGACGTTCTTGACCCGCCGGTTGAACAGGGTGAAGGGGAACGCGACCTGCATGATCACCGTGCCGTAGGTGGCCAGCATGACGAGCGTTCCGTGCGCGGACAGCAGGTCGGACAGGGCCCCCCAGGGCGAGAAGTAGTCGAGGTGCAGCGGGTAGTAGACGGCGGTGCCGTCCTGCCAGCGCGAACCCTGGACCTTGTACCAGCCGGCGGTCGCGTAGATCAGGCACGCCTCGGCCATGACGATCAACAGGGCCGCGTTGTGCACGAGGTTGGCGACAACGTCCAGCAGTACGCGAGGCTCGCTGGTCCGCCCGGAACGGCAGACCGCCCACCACACGCCCTGGACGGCCCACAGCCCCCAGAAGACCGTGAACCAGCCGCCGAGCCGGCCCCCTTCGATCCGCCCGGCGGCCGTCGCCGCCACCAGCAGGACCCCGAGCACCCCCCACAGCGCGGGCCCGGCCCGGTCCGGGCCCGCCCAGGCGCCACGCGCGCGTGCCCCGTGCGCGCGGCGCTCCCGGCGCGCGTCCAGGGACCACACCCGGCCGCAGCGGATGAACACCAGGTAGATCGACATCAGATGAAGGACGTTGTCCCCGCCGTCCCCCATGAAGACACTGCGGTTCTGCAGGGACAGCACGCCGATCATGAAGAGGACGGACATCGTCCGTGTCCGCCACCCCACGAGGAGCAGGACGCTGGAGAGGACGGCGAGCCCGTAGACGGTCTCGAACCAGACCCGGCCGTCGGACCACAGCAGGACGGTGAAGGCGTGGTTGCTCGCGACGAGCCGCTGCGCGAGATCCCAGCTCCAGGGCCCGTCGGGTCCGTACAGCTCCTGCCTGTGGGGGTACTCGCGCAGCAGGAACAGCAGCCAGGTGGCGGCGAAGCCGATGCGGATCACGGCGCTCTGGTAGGGGCCGAGCGCCGACTCCGTGACCCGGGCGATGCCGCGCGAGACGGCCGGGGCGATGCGGTTCACCGGGCGCTCGCCTCCGCCGGACGGCCCGCGCGATCGGCCGCCGGAACCTGCCACCAGGGCAGCTCCCGGACCACCGGCTTGCCGGACGCCTTCTCGTCGCTCCACCGGGGAGGCGGCACATTGGTCGTACGGGAGCGGAACTGGACGCTTTGGACGGCGGCACCCGGGCCGCCCGCGTGCTCGCGGCCGAGGCGCAGCACGGCGATACGGCGCAGATAGCGCTCGGAGAGGTCGCCGCGCAGGCCGACGGGGCGGTTCTGGGCGTCGTGCGTGCCGACGTAGAAGTCCCACGCGCGGCGCAGTTCGTTCTGCTCGGTGTGGCTCGGCAGCGGGTTCCCGTCGATGGCCCGGCCGTCGAGCGCCGACAGGTCGTACCAGCCGGTCTCGCGGCTGGTGCCGTCGGCGGCCCGGACCAGGGCGCGGACCTGGACGGCGATGTTCTGCTGGAGCGGGTTGGGCGCGAAGAGCTTCCAGTTCTGCTCGAACTCCGGGTAGATCCAGTCGTCGATCACCCGGCCGTGCTGTTTCGACACCGTGTTCGAGGGCGCCACGTGCAGGAACACCATCCCGAGGTGCACACCGGTGACGACGGCGACCAGGGCGAGCGCGAGGGCGGCGGCGACCTGGTAGCGCGGCGAGAGGGCGGCGAGGCCCGCGGGCACCGGCGGCTCCGGCCCGTCGCCGGCGTCCGGCGGCGCGCTGTGCGAGGTGGGAGGGGCCTGGCGGGCGCGCCCGGCGGGCCCCGCGGTCTGGGTCACCGGCACATCGGAAGCCTCGGCCTGGGCCGCCGACACATCGGGCGCCGCGGCCTGGGTCACCGACACATCGGGAAAGGGCTTCTTCTCGGCGGCCCGCCCGAGCCGGCCCTGCTGGGGCACGGCCCCGCGCCCCACGCTCTGTCCGGCCCCGGCCCCGGCCCCGGCCCCGGGCCCGTCGGCCGGACCGGTGTCCGACGAGGGGCGACGCGCGAGGCGACGCGCGCCGTCGGGCACGTCCGGGCCGGACCCGGTCGTGGAGTCCTCGTCGTTCGCGTCCATTCCGCCCCGATCAACGATCCCGAAATCCGGCCGCCGGCTGTCGGTTGCCTGACCGCGGGCACCGTACCGCCCCGTCGCACCTCACCACGGCGTTTCGCGGCCGAACGTACTCGGCCCCGGCCGCCGGGCCCAGCCCCACGCGGCACCCCGGCCACGCGGACGCCCACGAGGTTATCCACAGCGGTTGACACCTTACGGCGCGCGACCGACCATTGTTGCGAGCGGACCGAACGATCGGTCGGTCGGGAGTGAGAGGTCGAGGGGGACCGCATGGCGACAGCAGCAGCGCACCACACGGCCCGCGCACAGGCGGGCGAAACCGCCGGGGAAGCGGCCGGGGAAGCCGCCCGCACAGCGGCGTACGAGGCGGTCTTCGACGCGGCGGTGGCGGCGGACGAGCGGATCGAGCCCCGCGACTGGATGCCCGACGCCTACCGGTCCACCCTGGTCCGGCAGATCGCGCAGCACGCCCACTCCGAGATCATCGGCATGCAGCCGGAGGCCAACTGGATCACCCGCGCGCCGTCCCTGCGCCGCAAGGCGATCCTGATGGCCAAGGTCCAGGACGAGGCCGGCCACGGCCTGTATCTGTACAGCGCGGCGGAGACGCTCGGCACGAGCCGCGACGAGCTGCTGGACAAGCTCCACTCCGGCCGCCAGAAGTACTCGTCGATCTTCAACTACCCGACGCTGACCTGGGCCGACGTCGGCGCCATCGGCTGGCTCGTGGACGGCGCCGCGATCACCAACCAGGTCCCCCTGTGCCGCTGCTCCTACGGCCCCTACGCGCGCGCCATGGTCCGCGTGTGCAAGGAGGAGTCCTTCCACCAGCGCCAGGGGTACGAGCTGCTGCTGGCCCTGAGCCGGGGCACCGCCGAGCAGCACGCGATGGCGCAGGACGCGGTGGACCGCTGGTGGTGGCCCTCCCTGATGATGTTCGGCCCGCCCGACGACGAGTCCGCGCACTCCGCGCAGTCGATGGCCTGGAAGATCAAGCGCCATTCGAACGACGAACTGCGCCAGCGCTTCGTGGACATCTGCGTCCCGCAGGCCGAGTCCCTCGGCCTGACCCTGCCCGACCCGGACCTCGTGTGGAACGAGGAGCGGGGGCATCACGACTTCGGCGCCATCGACTGGGCGGAGTTCCGCGAGGTCCTCAAGGGCAACGGCCCGTGCAACGAACAGCGGATCACCCAGCGCCGGACCGCCCACGAGGAGGGCGCCTGGGTCCGGGAGGCGGCCGCGGCCTACGCCCGGAAGCATGCGAACGCGACCGGCGGCGCCGCGAGGACGCCCGGTGAGACAGGAGCGACCCGAGCATGACGAACACCGAGTGGCCTCTGTGGGAGGTCTTCGTGCGCTCGCGCCGCGGGCTCTCGCACACCCACGCCGGCAGCCTGCACGCCCCCGACGCCGAGCTGGCGCTGCGCAACGCGCGCGACCTCTACACGCGCCGCGGCGAGGGCGTATCGATCTGGGTCGTCCCGTCCGCCGCCGTCACGGCCTCCTCGCCCGACGAGAAGGACCCCTTCTTCGAGCCCTCCGCCGACAAGCCCTACCGCCACCCGACGTTCTACGAGATCCCGGAAGGGGTGAAGCACCTGTGACGACCACCGTGAACACCACCGCCGCGCTGGCCCTCGGCGACGACGCCCTGGTGCTCTCGCACCGCCTGGGGGAGTGGGCGGGCCACGCACCCGTCCTCGAAGAGGAAGTCGCCCTGGCCAACATCGCGCTGGACCTGCTCGGCCAGGCCCGGCTGCTGCTGTCCCTGGCCGGCGACGAGGACGAGCTGGCGTATCTGCGCGAGGAGCGCTCCTTCCGCAACCTCCAGCTCGTCGAGCAGCCGAACGGCGACTTCGCCCACACCATCGCGCGCCAGCTCTACTTCTCCACCTACCAGCGGCTCCTGTACGCCGAGCTGGCCTCCGGGAACGGCGAGTTCGCCCCGCTGGCCGCGAAGGCCGTCAAGGAGGTCGCCTACCACCAGGACCACGCCGAGCAGTGGACGCTGCGCCTCGGCGACGGCACGGATGTCAGCCACGAGCGCATGGACCAGGCCTGCCGGGCGCTGTGGCGCTTCACCGGCGAGATGTTCCAGCCCGTCGAAGGCCTCGACGCCGACTGGGACGGTATGCGCGGCACCTGGCTGGAGTCCGTGACGGACGTCCTGCGCCGGGCCACCCTCTCCGTTCCCGACGGACCGCAGGCCGGCGCCTGGACGGCGGGGGCCGGACGGCAGGGGGTCCACACCGAGTCCTTCGGGCGGATGCTCGCCGAGATGCAGCACCTGCACCGCAGTCACCCGGGGGCGTCATGGTGACGGCCACCGCCCTGGAGGAGGAGCTGCGCCGGCTGGCCGGCTCGGTGCCCGACCCCGAGCTGCCCGTCCTCACCCTGGACGAGCTGGGCGTGGTCCGCGCGGTGCACCTGCACGGCACGGACGCGGTCGAGGTGGAGCTGACCCCGACGTACACGGGCTGCCCGGCCATCGAGGCCATGTCCACGGACATCGAGCGGGTGCTGCACGAGCACGGGATACGGGACGTGTCCGTACGCACCGTGCTCAGCCCCGCCTGGTCCACCGACGACATCTCCGACGAAGGCCGCCGCAAACTGCGGGAGTTCGGCATCGCACCGCCGCGCGGCGGCCGGCCCACGGGACCGGTGACGCTGTCCCTGGGCGCCACCCGCACGGCCACCGGCACCGGCACTGGACCCGCACCCGCACCCGCACCCGGCACGGCACCCGAAGCCGGGCTCGCGGCGGGGCCCGGCGCCGGACCCGGTGCGGAAGCCACCGCCCCCGGCCTGGAGCCCGTCCGCTGCCCCCTGTGCGGATCGGCCGACACCGAACTGCTCAGCCGTTTCTCGTCCACCGCGTGCAAGGCGCTGCGCCGCTGTCTGTCGTGCCGCGAACCGTTCGACCACTTCAAGGAGTTGTGATGGCCCGCTTCCACCCGCTCCCGGTGGCCGCGGTCGACCGGATCACCGACGATTCCGTGGCCCTGACCTTCGCGGTGCCCGCCGAACTGCGCGAGGACTTCCGGCACACGGCCGGCCAGCACCTCACCTTGCGCCGCACCATTGACGGGGCGGACATGCGGCGCACCTACTCGATCTGCTCACCGGCACCCGGCCCAGGCGGCGAGGCCCCCCGCACCCTGCGGGTCGGCGTGCGCCTGGTCGACGGAGGCGTGTTCTCGACCCACGCCCTGAAGGAACTCGCCGTCGGGGACGAGGTGGAGGTGATGACTCCGGCGGGACGTTTCACGCTGGAGCCCTCACCCGGTCTCTACGCGGCGGTGGTGGGCGGCAGCGGGATCACCCCGGTGCTGTCGATCGCCGCGACGCTCCTCGCCCACCGCCCTGACGCCAGGTTCTGCCTGATCCGCAGCGACCGCACCTCGGCGTCGACGATGTTCCTGGAGGAGGTCGCGGACCTCAAGGACCGCTATCCGCAGCGGTTCCAGCTCGTGACGGTCCTCTCCCGGGAGGAACAGCAGGCAGGACTCCCGTCCGGCCGGCTCGACCGGGAGCGGCTGACCCGCCTGCTCCCCGCGATGCTCCCCGTCGACCAGGTGGCCGGCTGGTTCCTGTGCGGGCCGATGGGCCTCGTGGAGGGCGCCGAGCGGGCGCTGCGCGGCCTCGGGGTGTCCCGGGCGCTGATCCACCAGGAGATCTTCCATGTGGACGCGGGCACACCGACCGTCTCGGTCATACCGGCGCCCGCCCACAGCACGGTGACCGCACGGCTCGACGGGCGCGGCGGCACCTGGCCCGTCCAGGACGGCGAGTCCCTGCTGGACACCGTGCTGCGCAACCGCCCGGACGCCCCCTACGCCTGCAAGGGCGGGGTGTGCGGGACCTGCCGCGCCTTCCTGGTCTCGGGGGAGGTGCGGATGGACCGCAACTTCGCCCTGGAACCGGAGGAGACGGAAGCGGGCTATGTCCTGGCCTGCCAGTCCCACCCGTCCACGGAACAGGTCGAGTTGGACTTCGACCGCTGAGGCGGGCATCACTCCCTTCTCATCTCATAGAACCTGTTCTATCTTGACGCTCCGTCAGATCAGGCTTCCTGTCTGGTCGGTGGTCCGGTGCGTGCGGGAGGACGGGATCGTGGACTTCACCTTCACCGAGGAGCAGCAGGCGGCGGTCGAGGCGGCGAAGGCGGTGTTCGCCGGGGTCGCCCCGGACAGCGTCCCGAGTCCCGCGCTCACCGAGGGTGCCGTCGCCGAGGACTTCGACCGGCCCCTGTGGGCGAAGCTCGCCGACGCGGATCTGCTGAGCCTGCTGCTCGACGAGGAGTACGGCGGGGCGGGCCTCGACGCGATCGCCCTGTGCCTGGTGCTGCGGGAGTCGGCGAAGGTGCTGGCACGGGTGCCGCTGCTGGAGAGCGGCGCGGCGGCGCTGGCCGTACAGCGGTACGGCGGACCGGAGTTGAAGGCCGAGCTGCTCGCGCGGGCGGGCCGGGGCGATCTCGTGCTGACCGTCGCCGCGAGCGGCCGGACCGGCCATGAACCGGCCGAGCGTGCCGTGACCGCGCGGCGGGGCGGCGACGGGTGGGTGCTGGACGGCGTGCAGACGGCGGTTCCCTGGGCCTATGGAGCGGACATCGTCGTCGTTCCCGCGCACACCGAGACCGGCCGGACCGTCCTCGCCCTGGTCCCCCGGGACACCGAAGGGGCCGCGCTCGCCGAGCAGATCTCCACGACCGGCGAGCGGCTCGGCCAACTGCGGCTGGAATCCGCCCGGATCGCCTCCGGGGACGTCATCGAGGCGGAGGGCGCCTGGGAGTGGCTGCGGGAGCTACTGGCCACCGGCGTCTGCGCGCAGGCGCTGGGCCTCGGCGAGGCGGTCCTGCGGATGACGAGTGAATACACGGGCAAGCGGGAGCAGTTCGGGTTCCCGGTCGCGACGTTCCAGGCGGTCGCCGTGCAGGCCGCCGACCGCTACATCGACCTGCGGGCGATGGAGGCGACGCTCTGGCAGGCTGCCTGGCGGATCAGCGCGGAGGCCGGCGGCGCGCTCCCGGCCTCCGCGGACGTGGCCGTCGCCAAGATCTGGGCGTCGGAGGGGGTCCGCCGGGTCGTGCAGACCGCCCAGCACCTGCACGGCGGGTTCGGCGCCGACACCGACTACCCCTTGCACCGCTACCACGCCTGGGCCAAGCACCTCGAGCTGTCCCTGGGCCCGGCGGCCGCCCACGAGGAAGCCCTCGGCGACCTGCTGGCGGCGCATCCCCTGAGCTGACTGCGGCCACGGCACGAAGCCCGGTTCGCCGGCTACAGCACGAAGCCGGGCTCGCCCTTGTCGTTCACGACCGGGCGGCCCGCGGCCTCCCAGGTGTGCATGCCGCCGTCGACGTTCACCGCGTCGATGCCCTGCTGGACCAGGTACTGCGTGACCTGGGCCGAGCGGCCACCGGAACGGCAGATCACGTTGACCCGGCCGTCCTGCGGGGCCGCCTCGGTCAACTCGCCGTACCGGGCGACGAATTCGCTCATGGGGATGTGCAGCGCCCCCTCGGCATGACCTGCCTCCCACTCGTCGTTCTCCCGGACGTCCAGCAGGAAGTCGTCGACGGTGAGATTGTCGACCCCGACGGTGGGCACACCAGCTCCGAAACTCATGCCTCCGACGCTACCCGACCGAGCCAGGGCACGGCTCAGGAGTCTCGCCGGCGAAGCCTCGGAGGTCCCGGGTCCGGAGGAGCAGAGGTATCCAGCTCGAAGCCTCAGAGGCCCCGGCCCGGAGTCCCAAGAGTGACCAGCCCGGAGGAGGATCAGGGGCCCGGCTCGGAAGCTCAGGGAGTCCGGGATCGGAGGCTCAGGGAGTCCGGGATCGGAGGCTCAGGGAACTTGGGCTCTCTGGCTCAGGGAGCCTGGGCGATCAGTGCCGCCAGCTCGGCCTCGCGCTCGCCGACCTGCGTCAGGAGCTGCTCGGCGATCTCCTCCAGCAGCCGGTCCGGGTCCTCCGGGGCCAGTTTGAGCATGGCTCCGATGGCGCTCTCCTCCAGTTCGCGGGCGACGAAGGTGAGCATCTCCTTGCGCTGGGCGAGCCATTCGAGCCGGGCGTAAAGCTCCTCGCTGCGGCTCGGCTTCCACTCCTCGGGCGCGGGCCCTGCGGCCCACTCGGCGGCCAGTTCGCTCAGCAGCGCCTCGTCGCCCCGGGCGTACGCGGTGTTCACGCGGGAGATGAACTCGTCCCTGCGCTTGCGCTCGCCCTCGTCCTGCGCGAGGTCGGGGTGGGCTTTGCGGACCAGTTCACGGAAGAGCTTGCGGGCCTCCTCGCTCGGGCGCACCCGCTGCGGGGGCCGCACGGGCTGCTCGGTGAGCATCGCCACGGCCTCGGGGAACAGGCCCTCCGAGTCCATCCAGCCGTGCAGCAGCTCCTCGACGCCGGGCATGGGCATGACTCGCGCCCGCGCCTCCTCGGCCTTGCGCCGGTCCTCGGCGTCATCGGTGCGGGCCGCACGGGCCTCGGCGATGTCGGCGTCCAGTTCGTCGAGCCGGGAGTACATCGGGCCGAGCTTCTGGTGGTGCAGACGGGAGAAATTGTCGACCTCGACGCGGAAGGTCTCCACGGCGATCTCGAACTCGATCAACGCCTGCTCGGCGGCCCGCACGGCCCGTTCGAGCCGAGCCTCGGGCCGGTCGTCCCCGCTCGGGCCCGCCCCCGAGGCGGCACCCTGGTCCCCGGCCCCACCGTCGGCCGCGCCCGCACCCGCACCTGAGCCGCCGACACCGGAGTCACCGGCACCCGGATCGCCCGCACCGGACGAAGCGTCGGCACCGGAGTCACCCGCGCCCGCGCCGCCCGCACCGGCAGAACCGCCGGCACCGGCATGGGCACCGCTCGCACCGGCAGAACCGCCGGCACCGGCATGGGCACCGCTCGCACCGGCAGAACCGTCCGTGACCTCGCCGTCCGAGAGGCCGCCACCCTCGCCAGGAGAGGCCTGGGAGGTCCGGGAGGCCTGGGGCGTCTCGCCCGCCGGAACGCCGCCCGGAGCACCGGACTGTTCCGGGCCCCCCTCGAAGGTGGGCTCGGACTGGCTCTGATCGGCTTCCGGGGTCGTCACCCGACCAGCGTAGGCCACGCTCCCCCACGGCTCACGGTCTTCCCCATCTCTCCGCCCGCCTCGCCGGCCACCTGACCGGCCACAATGCCCCCAAAGACCCCAACCGCCCCGGCAGTCGCAACCACCGCAACCACCGAGCCGACCCCGACGACCCGACGACCGCAACCACCGAGCCGACCCCGACGACCGCGACGACCCCAGTCATCCCGACCGCCCTGACCATGCCGACCGTCCCGGTCGCCACGCCGGTGTCACCGCCGGGTACCGGCACCGGCACCCGGCGCCAGCCGGGACCACGCGCCCATCGCGTCTCGCTCGGACACCCGTCCCGTCGTTCACACACCCGGCTCGGAGGCGATCCGGCCGGCTCTGATGGCCTCGACCAGAGCCGCGTGGTCGGCCTCCGTGCGGTCCGCGTAGGCGACGGCGAAGGAGGCGATGGCCTCGTCCAGCTCCTCCTTCTTTCCGCAGTAACCGGAGATGAGCCGCGGATCGACGCTGTGACTGTGGGCGCGGGCCAGCAGGGCACCGGTCATCCGGCCGTAGTCGTCTATCTGGTCCGCGGCCAGTGCCGCGGGGTCGACGCTGCCCTTGCGGTTGCGGAACTGGCGCACCTGGAAAGGCAGACCGTCGACCGAGGTCCAGCCGAGCAGGATGTCGCTCACGACCTGCATCCGCTTCTGGCCGAGGACGACCCGGCGGCCCTCGTGCGTCACCTCGGGAGTCCGGTGCCCGGCCGTCGCCAGGTGGGGCAGCAGCGCCGAGGGGCGGGCCTCCTTCACCTGGAGGACGAGCGGTTCGCCGCGGTGGTCGAGCAGCAGCACGACGTAGGAGCGGGTGCCGACGCTGCCCGTGCCGACGACACGGAAGGCGACGTCGTGCACGGCGTGGCGGGCGAGCAGCGGGAGACGGTCCTCGGGCAGGGTCGTCAGATAGTGCTCCAGCGAGGCGGCGACCGCCGCCGCCTCCGCGTCGGGCACCCGGCGCAGCACGGGCGGCGCGTCCACGAACCGGCGCCCGCCGCCCTCCACGGCCTCCGTCGACCGGGCCGCGAACCGCCCGCTGGTGTTGGCCCGCGCCTTCTCCGACACCCGCTCCAGGGTGCCGAGCAGATCGTGGGCGTCGGCGTGGGAGACCAACTTCTCGTCGGCGATGGCGTTCCAGGCGTCCAGCACCGGCAGCTTGGCCAGCAGGCGCATGGTGCGGCGGTAGGCGCCCACGGTGTCGTAGGCGGCGGCACGGCAGGTGTCCTCGTCCGCGCCGGCCTCCCTTCCGGCCAGCACGAGGGAGGTGGCGAGCCGCTTGAGATCCCACTCCCAGGGGCCGTACACCGTCTCGTCGAAGTCGTTCAGGTCGATGACCAGGCCGCCGCGCGCGTCGCCGTACAGGCCGAAGTTCGCCGCGTGCGCGTCACCGCAGATCTGCGCGCTGACGCCGGTCATGGGGGTGCGGGCGAGGTCGTACGCGATGAGGCCGGCCGAGCCGCGCAGGAAGGCGAAGGGGGTGGCGGCCATTCTGCCGACCCGGATCGGGGTGAGCGCGGGGATCCGGCCGTGGTTGGACTCCTCGACCGCGGACACGGCGTCGGGCCGGCCGGCGTCCGTCGTCAGCTCGGCGTGCGCCGCGCGCGGCACGCGCACCCGCAGGGCCTTCCCCTCCGACTTGGGCGACCCCTGCACCGGCCAGGCCGCGAATCCCGGGATGTCGAATCCCCGGCTCGTGGCGCTCACGGCGCCCGGGCGCCGCTCGGACAAGGACACCACCGAGGGCAGCGACGCCCTCCCCGCCGAGCGCACCTTCTCCGCCTGCCCGGCCGAAGGCACCCCGTCCGCCCGCCCAGCCGAAAGCACCCCGTCCGTCCACCCGGCCGAAGGCACCTCCGCCCGCCCTCCGCCGTCCTCCCGTACACCCTCCGCGGAGACACCAGAGACGCCCTCCGCGGAGACACCCCCCACGGAAACGCCCGCTACGGATACGCCCCCTGCGGATCGGCCCGCTTCCGGCGCCCCCTCCGGCACGGCCTCGACCGCCCGGTCCGCCTGCCGCTCCGCCCCCGCTGTACCGACCTCGGCCATCACGACCGCCTCCCCCGCGCACGAACATCAGTCATCGATCCGTGCTGACCGTACAACCGGTCGCGAAAACGCGTCAGACCCTGTGGAAAACTCCGCCGCGGCCACACCGCGGACCCGCCACCGCCCGCTCGAACCAGCGGATCTCCCGCCCCCGACCAGCGGATGCCAGGCCCAGAACCGGCGGTTACCAGGCCCCGAACCAGCAGCTGTCCCGCCCGGACCCAACGCAGGACCGCCCGGAACACAACCAACGAGCACCCGCCCGGAACACCCCGAACACCCCGCCCGACGCCCGCTTCCGCAGCTCCCCTACTTCCGCAGCTCCCCCGGACACTGCCCGCCCCCGGGCAGATGCGTCTCCGCCCAGGAGCCCAGTTCCTTGAGCGCGGGCTCCAGGGCCGCTCCCGCCTCCGTCAGCCGGTAGGCGACCCGCAGCGGCGGCCCCTCGCTGACCTCGCGCACGACCAGGCCGGCCACGGCCAGTTCGGTGAGCCGGTCGGAGAGCATCCGCTCGCTGATGCCGGGGATCGCTCTGCGCAACTCGGCGAAGTGGACCGGATGTTGCATGAGAACGGCCACGACCAGGCCAGTCCAGCGCTTGCCGAGCAGCGCGAAGACACGGGTCATGCCGTCGTCGACCTTCTGGCACGGTCCCGCGTCGTGGCTTCCCGGTTCTGCCATGCCTCCAGGGTACTGCGCCCACACAATGGGATGAAAAAAAGTAAGTAGCTGTGTTATCTCTAGTTAGGTACGAATGAGAAGCCCTCCAGGCATCGCGGCGCCGCACGTGCTCCGCCCTGCCCTGGATCCGTTTCCACAGCCCCGCCCGGGCCCGTCCGCACCGAACGGACCGGGCTCGGCACCAGGAGCCCGGACCGAACGGACCGGGCTCTGCACCAGGAGCCCGCAGGGGCTCCGCCCCAACGGCCCTCCCCGGGCTCGCGGGCTCCACCGGTCCACCGGTCCACCCCACACTCTCCTTGGAGATCCCCATGGCCACCCTCCTCCACATCGACTCGTCCGTTCTCCCGGGCAGCGCCTCCGCCTCCCGTGTCGTCACGGACGCCTTCCGCGCCGCCTGGCTGGAGCAGCACCCCGCCGGCACCGTCGTCTACCGCGACCTCGCCGCCGAGCCGGTGCCGCACATCACCGCCGAGGCCCACACCGCCGGATTCGCCGCCCCGGACACCCACAGCCCGGAGCAGGCCGAGGCCTTCGCCGCGCGCGTGAAGCTCATCGAGGAGGTGGAGAACGCGGACGCGATCCTCATCGGCGCCCCGATGTACAACTTCTCCATCCCCTCGACCCTCAAGGCATGGCTGGACAACGTGGTGCTGGTCGGCCGCACGGCCATGGCCGAGGACTCGAAACTGAAGGGCACGCCGGTGACCGTCGTCGCCAGCCGTGGCGGCTCCTACGCGCCGGGCACCCCGCGCGAGGGCTACGAGTACGTGCAGAACTACCTGGAGGCCGTGCTCGGCGACATGCTCGGCCTGGAGGTCGACTTCATCGTCCCGGAGCTGACCATGGCCCCGCACAACCCGGGGATGACCGAGCTGGTCCCCCTCTTCGAGGCCTCCCGCGACAAGGCCCTCCAGGACGCGGCCACCAAGGCGAAGGACATCGCCCAGCGCATCGCCGCGTAACCACGCTCACCACACGAGAGCCCGCAGGGCTGCGCCCGGACCCTGCGGGCTCTATGTGTGTGATCGACCACGAAGTCGTCGCGCTTCACCCCCACGGGGCTCCTCACGCCTCACCCCCACGGGGCCCCTCACGCTTCACCCCCACGGGGCTCCTCAGGGACGGACACCGGTCGCCGACAGGGGTTGCGGGGCATAGCAATCGCACGCCAGGACGGTGGCCGGTGCGCCCTTCCGGGCCGGCACCTCGATCAGCGCCGTCATGCTGCCGACTTCCCGCACACTCCGCCATTCCCGGCCGCCCCCGCCGAGCAGCACGTCGGTGTCCGAGCCCTTGTCGAAGCGGACCGTGCCGCCTGCGCCCGCACCCGAGACACGGTGTTCGCGGACGTATGTGCAGGCGACGAGGGAGCTTTTGGTGGACAGGCGGAACACGGGAAGATCCGCGCCGGTCGTCGTGTAGTTCATGGTGCGTTCAAGGGCCCGGTTCGCCCAGCCGTTGAAGTACCGGACGAGCCCGCTGGTGAAGCCGCCCTCGGTGAAGCGGTCGTCGGCGGGCCGCCCGTGCGGGGGTGCGAAGCTGAGGTAGTCGGCGAAGCTGTGGCACACGGCTCGGTCGGCCGCCGCCGTGGCCGACAACCGTGCCGTCCCGGAGGGACCTTCACTCACCTCGGGAAGTCGCTTCGGCTGGACGTTTATGGAGGTGCCGTCCTTGGTGGGAGAGGGAGTCGGCGTCGCCGCCGAGGGCGAGGGTGATGCGACAGGGTCCGTCACCGCCCAGGTGGCCGCGGTGGCCTTCCAAGGCCCCTTCGCCTGCGTCTGCGTGAAGTAGAAGAGCGACGAGGAACGGTCGTCCTCGTCTCCCTTCCTCTTGCTCAGGACCGCGAAGTAGCGCGGGTAGGGGTGGGAGGCGTCCGCGGCCGGGATCAGGAACCGGGGCCGGGTCAGGCGGGAAACCTGGTCCTTGGTCTTCGCCCTGCGGTGGATGTCGTAGGCGGCGAGCGACTCCTTCAGCAGGACTCCGGTCTGCACCTCACGGATCGCCGAGCTGTCGAGGCCGGCGTCGGCGGCCGCGTTCGTACGGTCGTACCGTCCGAAGACCCGCCCGGCCTCCGCCACGCTGATGACGGGTGCGGATGGGTGGGGAGAGGAAGCCGCACCCGCCCCGCGCGCGGACCCCTCCCCCGAGGAGCAGCCCGCCGTCACCCCCGCAAGGACCACCAGCCCCACGGCCACGACCGGCCGAGCACCCCCGCGTCTCACAGCGCGCCGCCTCCCCCTGTGTGTCCAAGTCCCCAGGAAGCGTACGCGAGTTGATCTCGACGGCGGTCGTCTTGTGTGAACGTCGGACAAGGCGAGACCGCCCGGATCCCCACAGGCCACCTCGGCTCCCGGTGAGAGAGACCTCACACCGACAGGAAAATCACACCGTCGGCACTGACCACAGTGACACCGGGGCGAGAACAGGACGACAAAAGAAGCGGTCCTCATCGTGATCACGATGAGGACCGCTTCGTCACTGCTCCGCAGCACCTGACCTCGGTGCCGCGCTGTGCGCGAGGGGGGAGTTGAACCCCCACGCCCTTTCGGGCACTGGAACCTGAATCCAGCGCGTCTGCCTATTCCGCCACCCGCGCATTGGGTGTGTCGTCCGTCTCTCACCGAGTGGTGCGAGCGCCTGCCGACATCCAGAAGATTAGCACGCTGTCCGGGGTGGAATCACATCCCTTTCCCCCGCCCCCGGCACCCGCCCTCCACCGCCCCGGCGTGCGGCGTCCGCGGGCGCGGTGCCCGTGCGGCGCCCGGCCCGTGCCCCGCGTCACCGCCTCCCCGGAGGGCGCCGGCGCGGTCACCGGGACAGCGGTCCGCCTCACACGTCTCAGACAGAAGCGGTTCACGTATCAACCTCGTACCGGTCCTGCGCATCTCCCCAGAAGCCGGACGGGCCGCACAGTCAGGTGCGGGACACTGGTCGCGGGGCGCCTCTACGATCCATGGCACGAGTAGTGCCGGGAAGAGTTCGAAGAGGGGCCTCTCAGGGAACGTGCGGAGGGGACTTCCGAAGGCGTCGACAACCTGTCGACCGGGCCGACAGGGGGAACCAGCCGATTTCCCGACGCGTGGATACGATCAGTAAGCAGTACCAGCAAGGCCAGCAGGATCAGGCAGACGACAGCAAGCTGTACCAGGACGGCTACGCAGGAGGAGGTGCCCCATGGGAGTCCTGAAGAAGTTCGAGCAGCGTCTCGAAGGTCTGGTCAACGGCACCTTCGCCAAGGTGTTCAAGTCCGAGGTCCAGCCCGTGGAGATCGCCGGAGCGCTGCAGCGTGAGTGCGACAACAACGCCACGATCTGGAACCGCGACCGGACCGTCGTCCCCAACGACTTCATCGTCGAGCTGAGCACGCCGGACTTCGAGCGCCTCAGCCCGTACTCCGGACAGCTGGGCGACGAGCTGGCCGGCATGGTCCGCGACTACGCCAAGCAGCAGCGCTACACCTTCATGGGCCCCATCAAGGTCCACCTGGAGAAGGCGGACGACCTCGACACCGGTCTCTACCGGGTGCGCAGCCGTACGCTCGCCTCCTCCGCCAACCAGCAGTCCCCGGAGCGGGCCCCCGCGGGTCCGGCACCGGCCCCGGCGGCACCCCGCGGCGCCCAGGGTGGCTACGGCTACCCGCCCGCGGCGGCTCCCCCCATGCCGTCCGCGCCGCCGCCCGGCGGCCGTCCGGGCGCGGCACCCATGGGTGCCCGGCCCCCGGCCGCTCCGGCGGCCGGTGCCCGTACGCGGCACTGGGTGGAGATCAACGGCGCCCGCCATCAGATCTCCCGCTCGACGCTCGTGCTGGGCCGCAGCACCGAAGCCGACGTGCGGATCGACGACCCCGGCGTATCCCGCCGGCACTGTGAGATCCGGACCGGAACGCCCTCGACGATCCAGGATCTCGGGTCCACCAACGGCATCGTGGTGGACGGGCAGCACACCACCCGCGCTACGCTCCGCGACGGCTCGCGGATCGTCGTGGGCAGCACCACCATCATTTACCGGCAAGCCGAAGGGTGAAGCGGGGGCAATGTCAGAGCTGACCCTCACGGTCATGCGGCTGGGTTTCCTGGCCGTACTGTGGCTGTTCGTGATCGTGGCCGTGCAGGTCATCCGCAGCGACCTGTTCGGAACGCGCGTCACACAGCGCGGCTCGCGCCGGGAGGCCGCCGGACGGCCTCAGCAGGCCGCGCGGCAGGCCGCGCCTCCGCAGCAGCGCCAGCAGCAGCCGCCACCGAGCGGCGGCGGCCGGCAGCGCCGGGGCGCCCCGACCAAGCTGGTCGTCTCGGAGGGCACCCTCACGGGCACGACCGTCGCCCTCCAGGGGCAGACCATCACGCTGGGCCGGGCCCACGACAGCACCATCGTGCTGGACGACGACTACGCGTCGAGCCGGCATGCCAGGATCTACCCGGACCGGGACGGCCAGTGGATCGTCGAGGACCTCGGCTCCACCAACGGCACGTATCTCGACCGGAACCGGCTGACGACTCCCACGCCCGTTCCGCTGGGCGCGCCGATCCGCATCGGCAAGACAGTCATCGAGCTGCGGAAGTAGTGCCACGTCATGAATGAGCGCGAGCGGAGCGAGCACGCGGCGGTCCACGTGGTGGACGCCGGCGCGCTCCCGACCGGAGGGTGGGCACCGTGCGGATGTACCCGGAGCCGACGGGCGAGGTGCGCATGAGTCTGTCACTGCGCTTCGCCGCCGGATCGCACAAAGGCATGATCCGCGAGGGCAACGAGGACTCGGGCTACGCCGGTCCCCGGCTGCTCGCGATCGCCGACGGGATGGGCGGCCAGGCCGCCGGTGAGGTCGCCAGCTCCGAGGTGATCTCCACCATCGTGGCCCTCGACGACGACGTGCCCGGCTCCGACATCCTCACCTCGCTCGGCACCGCCGTGCAGCGCGCCAACGACCAGCTCCGGCTGATGGTCGAGGAGGACCCGCAGCTGGAGGGCATGGGCACCACGCTCACCGCCCTGCTGTGGACGGGCCAGCGCCTCGGCCTGGTCCACGTCGGCGACTCCCGCGCCTATCTGCTGCGCGACGGCGTGCTCACGCAGATCACCCAGGACCACACCTGGGTGCAGCGCCTCGTCGACGAGGGACGCATCACCGAGGAAGAGGCCACCACCCACCCGCAGCGCTCCCTGCTGATGCGCGCGCTGGGCAGCGGCGACCACGTCGAGCCGGACCTGTCCATCCGCGAAGTCCGCGCCGGCGACCGCTACTTGATCTGCTCCGACGGCCTCAGCGGCGTCGTCTCCCACCAGACGATGGAAGAGACCCTGGCGAGCTACCAGGGCCCGCAGGAGACCGTCCAGGACCTCATCCAGCTCGCGCTGCGCGGCGGCGGCCCGGACAACATCACCGTCATCGTGGCCGACGTCCTCGACATCGACTCCGGCGACACCCTCGCCGCCCAGCTCTCGGACACGCCGGTCGTGGTCGGCGCCGTCGCCGAGAACCAGCACCAGTTGCACGACAACGGCGCGATGCAGACCCCCGCCGGCCGCGCCTCCAGCCTCGGCCGCCCGGTCCCCGGGCAGGGCGGTGGCGGCGAGTTCGGCCCGCCCGGCAGCGGCGACACCACCGGCTACGTCTCCACGGGCGGCTTCGGCGACTACTCGGACGAGGACTTCGTCAAGCCGCGCAAGGGCCGCCGGTGGCTGAAGAGATCCTTCTACGGCGTCCTGGCACTCGCCGTCATCGGCGGTGGCCTGTACGGCGGTTACCGCTGGACGCAGACGCAGTACTACGTCGGCACCAAGGGCGAGCACGTGGCCCTGTACCGCGGCATCAGCCAGGACCTCGCCTGGGTGTCGCTCTCGAAGGTGGAGAAGGACCACCCCGAGATCGAACTCAAGTACCTGCCGCCGTACCAGCAGAAGCAGGTCAAGGAGACCATCGCCGAGGGCGGCCTCGACGACGCCCGGACGAAGATCGACGAGCTGTCCGTGCAGGCCTCCGCGTGCAAGAAGGACGCGCAGCGCCGCGCGGCCGAGAGCGACAACAACGCGAAGTCCGGTGCGGGCGAGGCCGGCGGGACCACGGGAACCACGAAGACCTCCCTGACGTCCAAGGCCACGTCCGCCCCGAGCCCGACCGCGTCGAGCCCGGCACCTTCGTCCTCCCAGTCCACGACCGCACCCACTCCCACACCCGGCCCCAGCCTCTCCGACGAGGAGCAGAAGCTGGTCTCGCTGTGCGGTAAGCAGTAAGAGCCGTGAGGGGCCCTGTCACACGATGAGCAGCAGTACGAACACGTCGACGCACCACACGTCCACGATCGGATCGATCGGCGCACCGAGCCGGCGCAACACCGAACTGGCCTTGCTGGTGTTCGCCGTCGTCATCCCGGTGTTCGCCTACGCCAACGTGGGCCTCGCCATCGACGACCAGGTGCCCGCCGGGCTGCTGGGCTACGGCCTGGGCCTCGGCCTGCTGGCCGGCGTCGCCCATCTCGTCGTACGGAAGTTCGCCCCGTACGCGGACCCGCTGCTGCTGCCGCTGGCCACGCTGCTGAACGGGCTCGGGCTGGTCGTCATCTGGCGACTCGACCAGTCCAAGCTGCTCCAGTCGGTCGGCCAGGCCGGGCACGCGGCGCCCCGCCAGCTCCTGTACACCGCGCTGGCCATCGCCCTGTTCGTCGTCGTGCTGATCTTCCTCAAGGACCACCGCGTCCTACAGCGCTACACCTACATCTCCATGGTCGGCGCGCTGGTCCTGCTGCTGCTGCCGCTGGTCCCCGGCCTCGGCGCCAACATCACCTACGGCGCCAAGATCTGGATCTCCGTCGCCGGGTTCTCCATCCAGCCCGGTGAGTTCGCGAAGATCGTGCTGGCCGTCTTCTTCGCCGGCTACCTGATGGTCAAGCGGGACGCGCTGGCCCTCGCCAGCCGCCGCTTCATGGGCCTCTACCTGCCGCGCGGCCGCGACCTCGGCCCGATCCTGGTCGTCTGGTTCATCTCGATCCTCATCCTGGTGTTCGAGACCGACCTCGGTACGTCGCTGCTGTTCTTCGGAATGTTCGTCATCATGCTGTACGTCGCCACCGAGCGGACCAGCTGGATCGTCTTCGGTCTGCTGATGTCCGCGGCCGGCGCGGTGGGCGTGGCGAGCTTCGAACCGCACGTCCAGACCCGTGTGCAGGCCTGGCTCGACCCGATGCACGAGTACATGCTCAGCCAGTCCGGCGTCCGGGACGGTGTCGTCCACTCCGAGCAGGCCATGCAGGCGCTGTGGGCGTTCGGCTCCGGCGGGACCCTCGGCACCGGTCTCGGCCAGGGCCACTCCGAGCTGATCAAGTTCGCCGCCAACTCCGACTTCATCCTCGCCACGTTCGGCGAGGAGCTGGGCCTGGCCGGCATCATGGCGATCCTGCTGATCTACGGCCTGGTCGTGGAACGCGGCATCCGTACCGCCCTCGCCGCGCGCGACCCGTTCGGCAAGCTCCTCGCCGTCGGTCTGTCCGGCGCCTTCGGACTCCAGGTCTTCGTGGTCGCCGGCGGCGTCATGGGCCTGATCCCGCTGACCGGTATGACCATGCCGTTCCTCGCCTCCGGCGGTTCCTCGGTCATCGCCAACTGGGCTCTGATCGCCATCCTGATCCGCATCAGCGACACCGCCCGCCGGCCGGCCCCCGCCCCCGCCCCCAGCCCCGACGCCGAGATGACCCAGGTGGTCCGACCGTGAACAAGCCCCTGCGCCGGATCGCGCTCTTCTGCGGACTGCTCGTGCTCGCCCTGCTCATCCGCGACAACTGGCTCCAGTACGTCAAGGCGGACGAGCTGCGGACCGACCCGAAGAACCGCCGGGTCACCATCGAGCGCTACGCCACGCCGCGGGGCGACATCATCGTGGACGGCAACCCGATCACCGGGTCCACGAAATCCGCCAGCAGCGACTTCGCGTACAAGCGGAGCTACAAGAACGGCCCCATGTGGGCTCCCGTCACGGGCTACGTCTCCCAGGCCTTCGGCGCCAGCCAGTTGGAGAACCTCAACGACGGCATCCTCACCGGCAACGACGACCGGCTCTTCTTCCGGAACACGCTCGACATGATCACGGGCAAGAAGAAGCAGGGCGGCAACGTCGTCACCACCCTGAACGGCGCCGCGCAGAAGGCCGCCTTCGAGGGCCTCGGCGACAAGAAGGGCGCCGTCGCCGCGATCGACCCGAAGACGGGCGCGATCCTGGCGCTGGCCTCGACACCCTCGTACGACCCGTCGTCGTTCGCCGGCAACACCAACGCGGACGCGAAGGCCTGGAACAGCCTCCAGAAGAAGAACGACCCCGACGACCCGATGCTCAACCGGGCGCTGCGCGAGACCTACCCGCCCGGCTCCACCTTCAAGGTCGTCACCGCCGCCGCCGCGCTGGAGAACGGGCTCGTCCCGGACGCCGACACCAACACCGACTCCCCGGACCCGTGGACCATGCCGGGCACCACGACCAAGCTGCCCAACGAGGGCAACCTGCCCTGCAAGAACGCCAACCTGCGCGTCGCGCTCAAGGTGTCCTGCAACACCGTCTTCGGCAAGATCGGCTCGGACCTCGGCAACGACAAGATGCTGGAGGAGGCCAAGAAGTTCGGCTTCGGCTCCGAGCAGTTCACTCCGGTCCGCTCCAGCGCCTCGGTCTTCTCCGACGGCATGAACAAGTCGCAGACCGCGCTGTCCTCGATCGGCCAGTACAACACCGCCGCCACCCCGCTCCAGATGGCGATGGTGGCCTCCGCGGTCGCCAACGACGGCACCCTGATGAAGCCGTACATGGTCAGCGAGCTGAGCACCCACAACCTCGACGTCATCGAGCACACGGACCCCGAGAAGCTGAGCCGGCCGCTCAGCGAGAAGAACGCCCAGGTCCTCCAGTCGATGATGGAGACGGTGATCAAGCCGGGCGGTACCGGCACCAGGGCCGCGATCCCGGGCTACACGGTCGGCGGCAAGACGGGTACCGCGCAGCACGGCATCGACAACAGCGAGAAGCCGTACGCCTGGTTCATCTCGTACGTGAAGCTCCCGGACGGCAGCTCGCCGGTCGCGGTGGCCGTGGTCGTCGAGGACGGCAGCGCCAACCGTGACGACATCTCCGGTGGCGGCCTCGCCGCCCCCATCGCGAGGGACGTGATGAAGGCAGTCATCGACAGCAAGAAGTGACCCCGATCACGTCCCCTTCACATCGGTGCACGTTGCGATACCGGTCCTGTCACGGGTGACGGTCTTGGCCAGGTCACAGAAGGCGATCCGGGTACGGTATGCCCGGACGGCACACCGCCGGACCACACAAAGGTGCGGTCGGGACCGACGGAGAGGGCTGGTAGGTAGCTATGGAAGAGCCGCGTCGCCTCGGCGGCCGGTACGAACTGAGCCACGTGCTCGGCCGCGGTGGCATGGCGGAGGTCTACCTCGCGCATGACACCCGGCTCGGGCGCACGGTGGCGGTGAAGACGCTGCGAGCCGACCTCGCGCGTGACCCGTCGTTCCAGGCTCGGTTCCGCCGGGAGGCCCAGTCGGCCGCCTCGCTCAACCATCCCGCGATCGTCGCCGTGTACGACACGGGTGAGGACTACATCGACAACACCTCCATCCCGTACATCGTGATGGAGTACGTCGACGGGTCCACGCTGCGCGAGCTGCTGCACTCCGGCCGCAGGCTGCTGCCCGAGCGGTCGATGGAGATGACCATCGGCATCCTCCAGGCCCTGGAGTACTCGCACCGCGCGGGCATCGTGCACCGTGACATCAAGCCGGCCAACGTCATGCTGACGCGCAACGGCCAGGTCAAGGTCATGGACTTCGGCATCGCCCGCGCCATGGGCGACTCCGGTATGACGATGACGCAGACCGCCGCGGTGATCGGCACCGCCCAGTACCTCTCCCCGGAGCAGGCGAAGGGCGAGCAGGTCGACGCCCGCTCCGACCTGTACTCCACCGGCTGCCTGCTGTACGAGCTGCTGACCGTGCGTCCGCCCTTCGTGGGCGACTCCCCGGTGGCCGTCGCCTACCAGCACGTCCGCGAGGAGCCGCAGCCCCCGTCCGCCTTCGACCCCGAGATCACGCCCGAGATGGACGCGATCGTGCTGAAGGCCCTGGTCAAGGACCCGGACTACCGCTACCAGTCCGCCGACGAGATGCGCGCCGACATCGAGGCCTGCCTCGACGGCCAGCCCGTCGCGGCCTCCGCCGCCATGGGCTCGGTGGGCTACGGCGGTTACGGCGACGACCAGGCGACCACGGCTCTGCGCTCCGCGGACGCGCAGCCCACGTCGATGCTCCCGCCGATGAACCCGGACGACGGCGGCTACGGCTACGACGACCGCCCGGACCGGCGTCGGCAGAAGAGCGGCAAGAACAACACCTCGACGATTCTGCTGGTCGTCGCGGGTGTCCTGGTGCTGATCGGCGCGATCCTGATCGGCAAGTACCTCGTCGGGGGCAACGGCGGGGGCGACGACTCCTTCGAGGTGCCCAATTTCGTCAGCCAGAAGTTCGAGGACGCCCAGAAGATGGCGGACAACCGCGATCTGAAGCTCTCTCCCACACGCAAGCCGTGCGAGAAGGAGCCGAAGGGCAACGTCTGTTCCCAGGACCCGGAGCTGGGCTCGACGGTGAAGAAGGGCGACACGATCAGTGTGGTCGTGTCGACGGGCGCTCCCAAGGTCGCGGTACCGAGCGTCAAGGGCGAGCCGCTGGAGAAGGCGAAGAAACTCCTCGAGGGCGACAAGTACGAGTTCAACGTCGAGACGAAGTCCGAGGAGTCCACGGAGAAGCCGGGTACCGTCCTGGACCAGGACCCGGAACTCGGCGAAGAGGTGGAGAAGGGCTCGACGATCACCCTGACCGTCGCCCGGGAGAAGAAGCAGTCCACCGTCCCGGACGTCTCCGGCAAGAACTGCGACCAGGCCAAGGCACAGATGACGGCCGGCAACCTCGTGGGCGAGTGCACCGAGGTCGAGACCGACGACCAGAACCTGGTCGGCAAGGTCGTCGCCACCACGCCCGGAGCCGGCGACAAGGTGGACCCCGGGTCCAAGGTGACCATCCAGATCGGCAAGGCCAAGCAGCAGCAACAGGCCGCCGTGCCGAGCGTCGTCGGCAAGAAGGTCGGCGAGGCGAAGCAGATCCTCCAGCAGGCGGGCTTCAACAACATCCAGTTCGCCCCGGGCAGCGACGGAGGCGACGGCGCCACGGTGATCCGTCAGGACCCGAACGGCAACAGCCAGGTCGACAGCCCGGACAACACGACGGTCACACTCACGACCGTCAACGTCGGAGGCGACAACGGCGGCGGCGACAACGGCGGGTTCCTCGGCGGGAACTTCGGCGGATAGCGGTTTCGGCCGGCGGACGGCGGTATACGGGAAGGGCCCCGGCACTCGACAGTGCCGGGGCCCTTCCTCTGTGCCGCTCCGGGCGCGCCTGTGCCGGTGTGCATGGGCCGGTGCCGGCGTACGGGAGGTCTGGTGCTGGTGGTACGAGGTGGGCGCCGGGTCAGCGCAGTTCCTTCGGCGGCGTCCGGTCGCTGTCGACCTCGTCCACGCGCTCCAGTTCGCCCCAGACCACGTAGCGGTACCGGGAGGTGTACACCGGCGTGCAGGTGGTCAGCGTGATGTAGTGGCCCGGCTTCGTCTTCCCGGACTGCTTGGGGACCGTCTGGAGGACCTCGACGTTGTACTTCGAGGTCTCCGGGAGGATGCCGAAGACCTTGTAGACGTACCACTTGTCCTTGGTCTCGAAGACGATCGCGTCGCCCTTCGCGACCTTGTCGATGTTGTGGAACTTGGCGCCGTGGCCGTCCCGGTGCGCGGCGAGCGTGAAGTTGCCGTTCTTGCCGGTCATCGGGAGGGACGACTTGACGGGGTCCGTGTAGTAGCCGGCCACGCCGTCGTTGAGGACGTCCGTCGAGGTGCCCTTCTCGACGAGCACCTCTCCGTTGTGCATCGACGGGACGTGCAGGAAGCCGATGCCGGCCTTGGTGTCCAGGGCGCCCGGGCCGCCGGGGCCCCTGCCCTGCGCCCAGTTGTCCCGGACCTTGTCGCCCTGCTGGTGCGCGGCCCGGTCGGCGACGACGTTGGTCCACCAGAGCGAGTAGACGACGAAGAGGCCGAGCACGAGGCCCGTGGTGATGAGGAGTTCACCGAAGACGCTGACCGTCATCGCGAACCAGCCGACGCGCCGGCGGCCCGCGGGCGCGTCACCGGCGGACGCGGAGCCGGCCCGGGTTCCGGCTCCGCGTCCGGCGTCCGATGCGGCGCGCTCGTCGTGGTCGGTGCTCGCTGCCACTGTTCATCCGCCCCGTCTGGTTCTGTCCCGCTGGTGTCCTGCGTGCTGCCGGCCGCGTGCCTCACGTGCTGCCGGGCCTGTGGTCCCGCGTGCGGTCCCGCCTGCGGCGGGCCGGCCGAGCCGTCAGCCGACCAGTGCGTCCGGTTTGCCCTTGTCGCGTGGCCGGTCCTCGACCATCTTGCCCCAGACGATCATCCGGTACTTGCTGGTGAACTCGGGGGTGCAGGTGGTCAGTGTGATGTAGCGGCCCGGCGCCGTGAAACCGGACCCCTTGGGGACCGGGTCGAGCACGCTGGTGTTGCTCGGGCTCGTGACCGGAAGGATCGACGTCATCTTGTAGACGTAGTAGTCGTCCTGCGTCTCGACCACGATCTCGTCACCGGGCTGGAGCCGGTTGATGTAGCGGAACGGCTCCCCGTGGGTGTTGCGGTGTCCGGCGAGCGCGAAGTTGCCCGTCTTGGCGTCCGGCATCGCCGTCTTGAGGTCTCCCTCGCCGTAGTGGCCGACCATGCCGCGGTCGAGCACCTTCGTCTTGCTGATGCCCTCGGCGATCGGCGCGACGACGTCCAGCTTCGGGATGTGCAGGATGGCGAAGCCCTGACCGGGCGAGAACGTCCCCGGGCTGCGCTTGCCGTCCGCCCAGTCCTGCTGGAGGTGGTGGGCGGCGCTGCCCGCCTGCTGGTGGGCGCGCACGTTCGACCACCAGAGCTGGTAGGTCACGAACAGCAGCATGACGACGCCGGTGGTGATGAAGACCTCGCCGATCAGCCGGCTCGCCAGGACGCCCGCGCTGGGCTTGCGCGCCCGCGCCGCCCGCCGGGCCTCCAGCCGGCTCAGGGGGGCCTCAGCGGCCCCCTGGACGGACTCCTGGGGCTCGTGGGGCTCCTGGGCTCCCCCGTGCCGTCCACGGCGCCTGGCCGCCTTGCGGCGGGCCGCACGGCCCCCGGTCGCGGACGCCCCAGCGCCCCCGGCCGCGGACCCGGTTGCCGCCCCCCTCCCGGCTCCGGCCCCGGAGGGCTCCGCGGAGCCTCCCGCACCGGTCCGCGGCAGATCGGCCAGCCGCAGCGCGACCGTCTCGTCGTCCCGCGGCAGCGCGGCGACCGCGTCCTCGTGGGACGCCTGGTCCGGGTCGGACGCCTGGCCTGCGTAGGACGCCTGAGCGGGTGGTGACTGGCGCGGGGCGGCGGACCACTCGGGCGGGAAGCCGCCACCCTGCTCGTAGACCTGGCCGGGCCCCTGGCCCTGACCGTCGGCCCGGGACTGGCCCGGCAGGGGGGCGGTGAGGCCCCGCGACTGCCCCGGCAAGGGGTCCGTCAGGGGACCAGTCAGCGGGTCCGTCAGGGGACCAGTCAGCGGGTCCGTCAGGGGACCAGTCAGCGGGTCCGTCAGGGGACCAGTCAGCGGGTCCGTCAGGGGATCGGTGAGGCCGCCGACCGCCGACTCGTAGGCGCCCGGGCCGCCGAAGACCTGGGTGCCCGCGCCCTCGAACGCGTCGGCGCCCCCGTACGCGGCCTCGCCGCCGTAGGGGGAGCTGTCGCGCTCGGGGCGCAGCGCGGTCACGCCGTGGCCCTGCCCACCACCGGGGCGAGCCCCGCCGACCTCGCCACGGCGACCCGGTCACCGCATTCGTGCAACCAGTTGGCGAGCATCCGGTGGCCGTGCTCGGTGAGCACCGACTCGGGATGGAACTGCACTCCCTCCACGGCAAGTTCGCGGTGTCTGAGCCCCATGACGATGCCGTCGTGGGTGCGGGCCGTGACCTCCAGCTCGGCCGGTACGGTGTCCGGCTCGGCGGCCAGGGAGTGGTAGCGGGTCGCGGTGAACGGCGAGGGCAGGCCGGCGAAGACGCCCTTGCCCTGGTGCTCCACGAGCGAGGTCTTGCCGTGCAGCAGCTCGGGGGCCCGGCCGACCACTCCGCCGTACGCCACCTGCATCGACTGCATGCCGAGGCAGACGCCGAAGACGGGGACGCCGGTGGCGGCACAGTGCCGAACCATGTCGACACAGACGCCGGCCTGCTCGGGGGCGCCGGGGCCGGGGGACAGGAGGACGCCGTCGAAGCCGTCCTGGGCGTGCGCGGTCGACACCTCGTCGTTGCGCAGCACCTCGCACTCGGCGCCCAACTGGTAGAGGTACTGGACCAGGTTGAAGACGAAGCTGTCGTAGTTGTCCACGACGAGGATGCGCGTGCTCACTGGTTGTCCACCGTCACATCATTGAAGGGCAGCAGCGGTTCGGCCCACGGAAAGACGTACTGGAAGAGGACGTAGACCACTGCCAGAACGAGCACGAGGGCGACCAGGGCCTTCACCCAGACGCTCCCCGGCAGATGCCGCCAGATCCAGCCGTACATGCCGTCCCTTCCGTCGCCGTACGCCAACAGACTAACGGCGCAGAGCCGCCGGTTTCCCTGCCTCCACAGGCTGTGTGGAGTCGAGGTGGGCCCAGACGATCAGGCGGTGGCTGTGCCCCCACTCCGGATCGCACGTGGTCAGCGTGAGATAGCGCCCCGGCCGCGTGTACCCGGACTTACGTGGCACAGCGTCGATCACCTCAATGTCCGACGGCACGGTTTTGTAGGGCCCTTTGTCGATCCGATACGTGAACCAGGTCGTCCCGTCGGTCAGCACCACCGCGTCCCCGCGCCGCAGCCGCGGAAAGTCCTTGAAGGGGTCGCCGTACGTGCGCCGGTGGCCGGCGACGGAGAAGTTGCCCTCCTGGCCGAGCTGGGCGGTGCCCCGGTAGTGGCCGAGCCCCTTCTTCAGGACGTCCGTGGCGGTGCCTTCGAGCACGGGCTTGTTCCACGTGAAACCAAGCCGCGGGATGTACATCACCGCGAAGGGACCGCCGTAGGCGTACGGGCCCGGCGCCTCCGGGGTCGCGGAGGCCGCGGCGCCCGGGCCGGCCGGGGCGCCCGCCGAACCGGAGGGGGCCGGGGAGGCCGAGGGATCCCCCGGGTCCGCGGGGGTGGCCGGTGTCCGGGTGACCGCGCCCCTGGACCACTGTTTCTGTAGGACGTCGATCTGGTGGTCCATCGCGCTGTCGGCCCTCACGCCTGTCCAGAACAGCACGTAGACCACGAAGAGCACGATCAGGGTGCCCACCGTGACGCACAGTTCACTGACCGTCCTGACGACCACTCGCACCGACACAAGGTCCCCCCGGCGGCAGCTCGCTCAACAGGCCTCGCCCACCGCTCCGCGACGGGGGGCGGTTACTCCACGGGCTTCGCGTAGTGGAGATCCACTGTGCCCGAGTAGCCGGGAAGAGTCACCGTCCCGTCCTCCTCGACTTTCCAGCCGAGCCTGTAGACGTTGACGTAGACCATGTAGTTCTGGATCGCCGGGGAGGCGGCGAGCGCGTCCTTGAGCTTCTCCGGGTCACCGATCGCGGTGATCTTGTACGGGGGCGAGTAGACGCGGCCCTGGAGGATCAGGGTGTTGCCGACGCAGCGCACGGCGCTCGTGGAGATCAGCCGCTGGTCCATGACCTTGATGCCCTGGGCGCCGCCCTGCCAGAGGGCGTTCACCACCGCCTGGAGGTCCTGCTGGTGGATGACGAGGTAGTCGGGCTGCGGCTCGGGGTAGCCCGGCAGCTTGGCCGTGGCGTTCGGCGGGGCGTCGTTGAGCGTGACGGTGACGGCCTTGCCCTTGAGCTTCTGGGTGCCCGCGTGCTTCTCCAGGGCGGCGAGCTTGGCGTCCTCGGCCTCGCTGCTGCCGTTCTCCCGTCCGGCGAGGGAGTCCACGTCGTCGCGCAGGGCGCCGTTGGACTCGTCCAGCGTCGCGTTCTTGTGGCTGCGCTCCTGGATCAGGTCGGAGAGTTTCAGCAGGGACGTGTCCGTGCGGATGTTCGTGCCCTTGGCCGTGTCGAAGCTGGTGAAGAAGATGAGCCCGGCCAGGGCGAAGACGCCCGCCGTGAGGACACGTACGGGCCGGAAACGGCGCTTACCCGGAGGAGTGGTACCCGTCCCGGGGGAGTCGGCGGAATTGCTCAACGTACCCTTATCTCCTTAGGCGCCGCGGAAGCACTACGCTAACGGACGCCCGGGGGAGCACTCAGTGTCCCCTTGTACGCTGCCCCGGAGCCCGCCCCAGTTCCCTGCGCGGCCACGCAGCGCATCGACAGGAGAGACCCTCGTGCCGAAGTCACGTATCCGCAAGAAGGCCGACTACACGCCGCCCCCGGCGAAGCAGGCGTCCAACATCAAGCTGACCAGCAACACCTGGGTCGCCCCGGTCATGCTGGCCATGTTCCTCATCGGCCTCGCCTGGATCGTCGTCTTCTACGTGACGGACGGCTCCCTGCCGATCGACGCCCTCGACAACTGGAACATCGTGGTCGGCTTCGGCTTCATCGCGGCCGGATTCGGTGTCTCCACGCAGTGGAAGTGACCGCTTCCACGCACAGGTGAGCAGTCGGCCGACAGCTCTGCCCACGGCTATCCACTGAGTTATCCACAGCAGTTGTCCACAGGTGGAAAAGAAAGACGATCTGTGGATAACTCATCAGCGGTTGACGCCGGTGTGACTGACCTACCGCGATCCGGAAACCTGTTCGCCCCCTGTCCGACCTGCGAAAACACGGGTCAGCGACAGGGGGCACAGTTGTTCCCGCACAGTCTGCACAAGATCCGCCACAGTCTGTGGACAACGTCACGACCCACCTGAGCCGAAGCCGTCCTCAGGTGAGCTGCGCGGTCCTGAGCAGCGCCGTCCCGACGATGACGACCAGGAAGAGCGCGCACACTCCGTACTGGACGAGGTTCCTCCGCTCGCGGGGCGCGTGCACCATCGCGTAGCCGACCACCACACCGGCGACGAGCCCACCGACGTGCGCCTGCCAGGCGATGCCGCTCCAGCCGAACGTGAAGATCAGATTGATCACCAGCAGGGCGATGATCGGACGCATGTCGTAGTTGAGCCGGCGCATCAGCACCGCCGTGGCCCCGAACAGGCCGAAGATCGCGCCGGAGGCACCGAGCGAGGGCTGGTTGGGCGCGGCGAGCAGATAAGAGAGAGCGCTGCCCGCGAGGCCCGAGACGAAGTAGAGGGCGAGATAGCGGGCACGGCCGAGGGCCGCCTCCAGCGGACCGCCGAGCCACCACAGGCTGAGCATGTTGAAGATGATGTGGACCGGGCTGCCGTGCAGGAACATCGAGGTCAGCATCCGGTACCACTGGCCCTCGGCCACGCCCTGGATCTCACCGGCGAGGAACGCCCGGCCGAAGAGCGTGAAGCGGTCGGTGAAGGCGTCTCCTGCCACCTGCTGGACCACGAAGAAGGCCACGTTCAGGCCGATCAGCACCTTGGTCACCAGCCGCGGGTCGCCGGCCAGCGTGCCGCCCGCGATGGTGCGGGGCTGGGTGGCCGCCGGGGCGTGACCGGTGCCGGAGCCGCCGCGGATGCAGTCGGGGCACTGGAAGCCGACGGAGGCGCTGACCATGCAGTCGGGGCAGATCGGCCGCTCGCAGCGGGTGCAGCGGACGCCGGTCTCGCGCTCCGGGTGCCGATAGCAGGTGGGCAGCGCGTGCGCGCCCTGCGATCCCTGGTCCCGCGGCCCCTGCGGGCTGCCGGGCGGCTGGTCCATGGGGTCCCCTCAATCTCCGTACGGCGGCTCGCACCTGCTCACACCGGGTCCGTGCACACAGCGCACCGCCCCGCCCATCCTTACGGATGAACGGGGCGTTTGGTTCCCCGGGGTCGGAGCGGGCGCGCCGGGCGGGCTCAGCCCTCGCGGGTCTCCACGACGACCGACTCGATGACGACGTCGTTGACCGGCCGGTCGGTGCGCGGGTTGGTCTGCGTGGCGGCGATGGCGTCCACGACCTTCTGGCTGGCCGCGTCCGTGATCTCGCCGAAGATGGTGTGCTTGCGGGTCAGCCACGCCGTCGGGGAGACGGTGATGAAGAACTGCGAGCCGTTGGTGCCCGGGCCGGCGTTGGCCATGGCGAGCAGGTAGGGCTTGTTGAAGGACAGGTCGGGGTGGAACTCGTCCTCGAACTGGTAGCCGGGGCCGCCGGTGCCGTTGCCGAGGGGGTCGCCGCCCTGGATCATGAAGCCGCTGATCACCCGGTGGAAGACCGTGCCGTCGTACAGCCTGTCGCTGGACTTCGCACCCGTCTCCGGGTTGACCCACTCACGCTCACCCCTGGCGAGCTCGACGAAGTTCCGGACCGTCTTGGGCGCGTGGTTCGGCAGGAGCCGGATCTCGATGTCGCCTTGGTTGGTCTTCAGGGTGGCGTAAAGCTGCTCGGCCACGATCTGCCTTCCGTTGCCTTCTCTTGACGGACCGATCCTCGCACGGCGGGGGTCCCCGGACCGTCGTCCGCCACCTCCGGGCGAACATCCGGGCATCGGCTTGCGAAAATCCGGCCGAGTACCTCCGGGACGGGGGCGGGGCACGACGATCCGTGGCATTGTCGACGACAAGCTCCCGTTGCCCGTATTTTTCCGCTATCTCATGTGATCGACACCTGACCGGCTGAGGCGGTCCCGTCGTCCGGATTTCCCACCCGTGACCCGGATGCCCGTCCTCACATGCCCCGGCCCTGCCGGGCGGGCATGATCCCCCTAGGGGTGGAAAGGTGAACTGTGTGTCTTTGGGGGTACCCGAACCCCCGACGTACGCCACCGAGGAGGAGGAACCCGTGACCCGCATCGACAGCGTGCGCGCCGCGACCGGCTCGGCGAAGGACAGCGTGCTGCACGCCGCGGAAGTGGTGGCGCCCTACGCCGACACCGCCAAGGACAGGGCCGCGTACTACGCGACCGAGGCTCGCGTTCGGCTCGCGCCGAAGGTGACCCAGGCCGCCGAGCAGGCCCGTGTGCAGTACGACGCCCATCTCGCGCCGCGCCTTGAGCAAGCCCGCACGCACGTTCCGCCGAAGGTCGACCAGGCCGCGCAGGAGGCCGCTTTCCGCACCCGGAAGGCGGCTCGCCAGGCGGCCATCTATTCCAGGCCGAAGATCGAGCAGGCGGTCGCGGCCGCCCAGCCCGTCGGCGAGGAAGCCGCGTCCCGTGGCGCGGCGGCCATCGCCGCACTGCGCGGTCAGGTCTCGCAGAAGGAGATCCAGAAGCTGGTCCGCAAGCACGAGCGGCGGGCGAAGGCCGGCCGCGCCGTGAAGGGGCTGGCGATTCTGGGGCTGCTCGCGGGTGGTGCTTTCGCCGCCTGGAAGTGGTGGGACAAGCAGGCCAACCCGGACTGGCTGGTCGAACCGCCGGCCGCCACCGAGGTGCCCGAGACCGGGCGTCTGACCTCGGTCGACGGCAGCGGCCAGGCCGACCTGGACCCCGAGGTCCAGGTCAAGGAAGCCCAGGAAGAGGCGGCCGAGCGCGACGACCTGCGCTGATCCCGGCCGGCTCACAACATCGCGGCGGGGCAGGAGACTTGAACGTCTCCTGCCCCGCCGCGATGTTTCACGTGGAACATCGAAGCCCGCCCGGCCCGCCCCCTTCACCCATCCTGATGCCGATGACGTTTGCAACGCCCTTGGTGTGCAGCCTCCGTGGAGATCCTGTCAACGGACCACGCCCGGCGGGCGCTGCCGACCGCCGCCCACCACTTCAGGCCACTCGGCCTGCCGCCCACCACCTCACAGGCGTCGATGTCCGGCCACTTCACGGGGCATCGGCGTCCGGCCGGCTCGGCAAGCCGGGCCACTGATCCCCGGTCGGCGGCTCCGGACACTTTGCTCGCAGCCAGGGTTTGCAGAAACAAATGAAACGCCGTCCCGGCGGGCCGGCCCGCCGGGACGGCTACCGTGGACGAGTGGTGTCGTCCCCCGGTCCCCTCGGTGAGTTCCTGCGTGCGCGTCGGGCCCTCGTCCGGCCCGAGGACGTGGGTCTCGTCGCCTCGTCGCGCCGCCGGCTGCCGGGGCTGCGCCGGGAGGAGATCGCCACGCTCGCCGGGATCTCCGCGGCCTACTACCTGCGCCTCGAACGCGGGCAGGACCGGCGCCCCTCGCCCCAGGTGACCGACGCCCTCGCCGGGGTCCTGCGGCTGGACGCGGACGCCCGCGCCCATCTGCACGCCCTGGCCCTCGGCCGACACCCCGCCCGCCCGTCGTCGCCGTACGCGCCGGAGACCGTCCCCGAGCCCGTACGGCAGCTCGTGCTCGGCCGCACCGACACCCCCGCCTTCATCCAGGGCCGCTACCAGGATGTCCTGGTCGCCAATCCGCTGGCCACCGCGCTCTCGCCCAGCTATCGCACCGGCGTCAACCTGCTGCGCGCCGCCTTCCTCGGCCACCAGGTCCGTGAACTCCACGACGACTGGGACGCCGTCAGCGCCTCCGTCGTCGCCTCGCTGCGCGCCCGGTCGGGGCCCGTGCCCACCGATCTGCGGTTCGCCGGGCTCGTCGCCGAACTGCGCGCGGGAAGCCCGGAGTTCAGACGTCTGTGGGACCGGCACGACGTGCGCCCGCGCACCACGGGCGGCACCCGCCTGTTCCACCCCACGCTCGGCGTCCTCGACCTGCGTTACGAGAAGCTGACCGTCCTGCCCGACGAGGGACAGGTCCTCGTCGTCTACCACGCTCCGCCCGGCAGCCGGGAAGCGTCGCTCCTCGCCTCGCTCACCGCCTCCGCGAACGGCACCTCGCACGTCACCTCGAACGCGGCCCCGCACGACGCCCCAAATGCCGCCTCGCACGCCGAGGGGCCTTCCGAATGAACGCCCCTTCGCCCGCCCTCGGCGCCTTCCTGCGGGCCCGCCGCGACGCGCTCACCCCCGACCGCGCCGGAGTGCCGGCCGGGACCGGCCGACGTGGCGTGCCGGGTCTGCGCCGCGAGGAACTGGCCGCCCTCGCCGGCATCAGCCCCGACTACTACACCCGCCTCGAACAGGGCCGGGACCGCAACCCCTCGCCCGAGATCCTCGACGCGCTCGCCCGCGCGCTGCGACTCGATCCGGTGGCCACCCGCCACCTGCACCGCCTGGCCGGACGCCTGGCCCCGGACGGCCCGAACGGGCCCGTCGACGCGGCGGGCCGACTGCCCGCGGGACTGCGCCAGTTGCTCACCGTCTGGAACGACGTCCCGGCCGTCGTGCAGAACGCCTACCTGGACGTACTGGTCGCCACCCCGCCGGCCACCGCCCTCGCCCCCTTCTACCGCCCCGGCGTCAACCTGCTGCGGGCCGCGTTCCTCGGCGACAGCGTCCGCCGCCGCTACCGCAACGCCCCCGAACTCCTCGCCCGCGCCGTCGCCTCGCTGCGGGCCTTCGCCGACCAGGCTCCCGGCGACCCCCGCCTCAGGGCCCTGCGCGACGAACTGGCGTCCGCCTCACCGCAGTTCCGTGCGCTCTGGGAGCGGTACGAGGTGAGCCCGCCGCCCGGCGGCACCGTGGAGATCGACCACCCGGCCGTGGGTCCGCTGAGCCTGGAGTACCAGCGCTTCGCGGTCCCGGGCCTGCCCGGCACCCTCCTCGTGGTGCACACCGCCGCCCCGGGCACCCCCTCCGAGGCGGCGCTGCGACGGCTCGTACGCGAGGCGACCCCGGACCCCTGAGCGACCCGGCTCCAACCACGCGAGCGCCCCCCGGACTCATACGCCGATCAGCTCCTCTCCCGTACGCCACAGCCGCGCCGCGTTCTTCAGGTCGAGGGCGTAGGGGGCGACGCCACTCACCCCGAGGGCCTGGGGGCGTTCGAGGAGCACCGGGGACTGCGCGCAGTCCTCGAAGTACCGGCCGCCGATGCCCTCCAGCAGGGGCGAGGCGGCCAGCAGAACAGTGGTCGCGGCCCCCTGGGGAACGGTCTTGCGCAGGTGGTCGGGGGTGCGCAGACCACCGGTGTGCCGCTGAAGATTGGTGGCGATGGCACCGGGGTTCAGGGCGTTGGCGCGGATTCCCTCACCGGACCAGCGCCGGTCCGCCTCGACGGCGAGCAGGATGTCCGCGGTCTTCGACTGCCCGTACGCCGACCAGGGGTCGTACGGCCGGAAGCGGTAGTCGAGGTCGTCGAAGATCACCGGTGACATGAGGTGCCCGCTGGAGCTGACCGAGACGATCCGCGCACCCCCGGCGGCGGCGAGCGCCGGGTGGAGTCCCAGGGTGAGCGCGAAGTGCCCCAGGTAGTTCGTGCCGAACTGCAGCTCGCGGCCCTCCGGGGTGCGGTCCGGCTCGGGGAGCGCCATGATCGCCGCGTTGTTGACGAGCATGTGCAGCGGGCCCGTCCAGGCGTCGGTGAAGGCGCGCACGGAGCGCAGGTCGGCGAGGTCGAGCGCACGTGCGCTGACCATCGGGTTTCCCGTGGTGCGGGTGATCTCGGCGGCCGTCTCACCGGCGGCTTCGGGCCGACGGGCGGCGAGGACGACCTCGGCGCCCGCGGAGGCGAGCGCCCGGGCGGTCTCCGTGCCGAGACCGGAGGTGGCCCCCGTGACGACAGCCCGCTTGCCGGCCAGCGAGACGCCTTTGAGGACGTCGTCGGTGGTGGACTCGCGGTCGAAGGGCGTGGTGAGCAGAGCCATGGAACATTTCCTCAGGTAGGGACGGTGAACGCGCTCCTCCACCATCGATCCGCCTCCCGGCCCGGGCCAGTGCTCTGCCAAGGGGGAGAGGGCCAGTGCCACCCCGGGAATAAGCCCGGCGCAGGGTGACCTCAGGGTCCGGCCCCTCGCACCGGCCGACGGTCACGAAAAATGCCCTTCCGACCCACGTTTCCGCAGGTCGGAAGGGCATTCCTTCCGTGGAGCCTAGGGGAGTCGAACCCCTGACATCTGCCATGCAAAGACAGCGCTCTACCAACTGAGCTAAGGCCCCGAAAGAGAAGCGTCCGGCCACAGGAACCACCTGTCGACGGGCGCCGCAGACCAGAGTACCGGGTCACCCCCGGGATCCGGCAAAAGATTGGGGGTCCCCGTGGGCGACCACTCTCCGTAAGATGCTCGACGTGGTTCGCGACAGCGAACCGCGGTACTTGGGGAAGCGATGGGGAGACGCAAATGGACGCCGCACAGCAGGAAGCAACCGCGAGAGCCCGGGAGCTGCAGCGGAACTGGTACGGGGAGCCGCTGGGGGCGCTCTTCCGTAGGCTCATAGAAGACCTGGGCCTCAATCAGGCCCGTCTTGCCGGGGTGCTGGGGCTGTCCGCTCCCATGCTGTCGCAGTTGATGAGCGGTCAGCGGGCCAAGATCGGCAATCCCGCGGTGGTCCAGCGCGTCCAGCTCCTCCAGGATCTGGCCGCACAGGTCGCGGACGGCAGCGTCAGCGCCGCCGAGGCGACCGAGCGGATGGACGAGATCAAGAAGTCCCAGGGGGGATCGGTGCTCAGCAACACCACGCAGTCCACGACCAGTTCGGGTGCCCCGACGGTCAAGCGCGTGGTCCGGGAGATCCAGTCGCTGCTGCGGTCGGTCGCCGCCGCCGGAGACATCATCGACGCGGCGGACACCCTCTCCCCGACCCACCCGGAACTGGCCGAGTTCCTCCGGGTCTACGGCGCCGGCCGCACCTCGGACGCGGTCGCGCACTACCAGTCCCACCAGAGCTGAGCAGCCGCCCGGCCGCCCAACACCCGGCCGCTCAAGGCCCGTAGGACCTTCAAGCCGCCGCACGTCAGGCAGCCGGGCACCTCGGAAGAGGTCTCCGGAGCGACCGCCGAAGGGGAGCGACGCACGACCATGGGTGAGGTCTTCGCAGGCCGGTACGAACTGGTCGACCCGATCGGGCGCGGGGGAGTCGGCGCCGTCTGGCGCGCCTGGGACCACCGGCGACGCCGCTATGTCGCCGCCAAGGTGCTTCAACAGAGCGACGCACACGCCTTGTTGCGCTTCGTCCGCGAGCAGGCGCTACGCATCGATCATCCGCATGTGCTGGCTCCGGCGAGCTGGGCCGCCGACGACGAGAAGGTCCTGTTCACCATGGACCTGGTCGCCGGGGGCTCCCTGGTGCACTTGGTCAACGACTACGGTCCACTGCCTCCCCTCTTCGTCCGCACACTGATCGACCAGCTCCTCGCGGGCCTCGCCTCCGTGCACGCGGAAGGCGTCGTACACCGCGACATCAAGCCCGCCAACGTGCTCCTCGAAGCCACCGGGACGGGCCGGCCGCGGCTGCGGCTGTCCGACTTCGGCATCGCGATGCGGCTCGGCGAGCCCCGGCTCACCGAGACCAACTACGTGGTGGGAACGCCCGGTTACTTCGCTCCCGAGCAGATCCTGGGCTCCGAGCCCGACTTCCCCGCTGATCTGTTCGCCGTGGGTCTGGTCGCCCTCTACCTCCTGGAAGGCGCCCGGCCGGATGCCAAGGCGCTGATCGAGTACTTCGCCGAGCACGGCACACCGCCCGCTCCCCGGGGCATACCCGAGCCCCTGTGGCAGGTGGTGGCGACGCTTCTCCAGCCCGATCCCGACGCGCGATTCCGTACCGCCACCGGTGCACGCAAGGCGCTGGCCGCTGCCGCCGAACTACTCCCCGAGCCCGGCCCCGACGACGAGCTGATCGAGGTGTTCGACCAACTCGGGCCGCTGCCCGAGGGGTTCGGACCGGAGGGGCCCCTCGGAAAGGGGTCGCCCTCGGAGACTCAGGGAGCCCATCCGGCGGCTCTGTTCTCCCCGGGGCATCCGGACAGCACGGCAGCGCATCTCGGTCCTGACCCCGGTCCCGTCTTCCCTCCCGCATCCGCCCCGGGCTCGGCCCTCGCGCCCGTCCCCTCGCCATCCCCAGCGCCAGCACCATCCCCAGCGCCAGAGCCAGAGCCAGAGGCGAAGCCGGTCCCCCAAGCCGGAGTCTCGCCTGCCGGGGTCGCCTCTCTCGGTGTCACCCCCGCCGAAGCCACCCCGGTCGAAGCCACCCCGGTCGGAGCCACCTCGGCCGGAGCCATCCCGGCCGAGGTCGGCACAGACAGCTCTCCCCGCGATGCCGCGGGCCATGAAGCCGGGGTCACTCCAAGCGCCACCCCCGGCGTGGCTCCAAGCACCGACCCCAGAGTCACTCCGAGCACCGAGACCGGCGCTGCCTCGAACCTCCACATGCCTCTCTCCCCTCCCTCTCCTCACCCCTCGATGTCCGACACCGGCAGCTTTCACCTGCCACCGCCGACGCCGCCGCCGACGCCCCCGTCGACACCGGTGTCGATCCCCGTGTCGATGCCGGTGCCGGCTCCGCTCGCTCCCCCGCCCGCCGGGATGCCCCAGCACGCGTACGCCCCTACTGCTTCATACACCGCTCGGTCCGCGCAGGTTCCACCTCCGCAGGGTCCACTTCCAACGGCGCCGGTTCCAGGGCACAGGAGAAGGCGCGCACGGCCCCGTCCAGGGCCGCCGGCGAAGATCGCCGTTCCGATGCTGTTGCTGGCGCTGGCCTGTTTCGCGGTGGGGTGCTGGGCACTGACCCAGATCTGAGCGCGCTGACCCGACTCGGGAACTGGCCGGACCGACCCGAGACCTGGCCAGATCACGAACCAGGAGTCCAGGAATCAGGGACCCGGAGCCGTGTCCGCGTCCTCTGGCACGGGCCACGGCGCATGGATGGCCCGCCGACGCGCACTCACGGTCCACGCGCCGAGGGTGAGCAGCAGAAGACTCCCCGTGCCGAGGCCGGCCACGGCGAGCAGTTTCATGGTGGTACTCCGGCGGTCACCGCCCCCGAGGCCGGTCGAACCCCCTGCTGCGCCGCTGTCACCCGCCGCGACGTCGAACACGCCTCGCGGCTCGGCCCGCCCCGCATAGGCGGGCCCCGGCCGCCCCGCCCCGGTCACCCGAACCCGCAGGGTCAGCCCGAACGGACCCTCGCCGAAGCGGTCGGCGACCTGCGCGGCGAGATGGACCACGAGGTAATAGGAGCCCGCGAACCGCATCCCGCTCACGCGGTCTCTGAAGGCGTAACGGTTCTCGTAGGCGACGGGCGGAAGCGGGGGGAGTCCCGCGGAGCGCTGCCCTCCGTCGTACCCGGAGCCGACATCGTCCACGAAGCCGCGCACGGGGTTGTAGAGGGAAACGGCGAGCGCGGTGCCCACATAGCCGTCTCCGCTGCTGGAACTGCCCAGCTCAGCGGCGGCGTAGAACTGCTGTCCCCAGTCGACGGGGACCTTGTAGAAGCGGGTCTGTCCCGGCCTGACGCGGTCCTGCCACACGCCCTGGCCGAGCGGGGCAGCCGCGCTGAATCCGGCGCCGCCGGCGCGCTGCCTCGGGGTTCCCGTCAGGGCCTCGGGGGAGGCGGAGTTCCAGACTTCGGGGCCGCTGGTCGAGCCCGGCGCCTTCTTCAGGCCGGGTTCGGAGGCGTAGCCGAGTTCCAGGTCCCAGGGCCGCGACGCCGAGGCGGCCGTCGGACCGGCCGAACCATCCGACGTAGCTCCAGGAGAGGCTGTGGAAGCACCCGCTCCACTGCGCTCGACGACCACGTAGTACGTGCCCGCCGTCTGACACGCGTACCGCGTGCCGCCTGTCTCCCGGGCGGCCCAGGCGGCGATGGGGTGGGGGCTCTGGGTGGCGCCGAAGTGGGCGCTGCCGGAGGAGGAGCAGTTACGGCCGTTGCCGTCCTGGAGGGAGACCTTGAGCCCGTCCGAGTAGGAGACGGTCGCTCCTGGCCGGGGAACGGCGGTGGCGGAGACGTACGCCGTGGAGGTGGCGTCGAGTTCGAGCCGGTAGTAGAGCCTGCCGCCCCTCCCGGAGGGGGCTATGGAGCTTCTGTAGGTGTGGCCCGCCTCAAGTCGTACGGCGCCGGTGGTGTTTTCGGCGCCCTGGACGGTGGTGGCGTCCGGGGCGAAGGAGTACGGACTCGGCGTACCGTCCGCTGCCCAGGCGGCGGGCGTGAGCGCCCCGCACAGCGCGAGCGCGCCCGTGACGGCAGCGGCAGCCTTGGTGACGCCGACGGCGGCCTTGGTGACGGTGAACACCGTGGCAGTGGGCACTGCGGATGTGGCCACCGTGGCGGCGAACGGCCTGCCTCGCCACGCTCTCGCACGCCGGTTCCCCGTGCGCACCCCCATCACGCGCCGCCCCTCGTCGTAGCCCCCTGGCGTGGCCCATCCTGCCTGCTCGGCGGGCAGCGCACCCGGGCTATCCGGGGAGCGGCCGAAAGGAACCGGCCGTAGGGTGGCTGGCCCGCGCCAGGGCGGCTCTCGCCCCCGGCAGCCGGGAACCCTCGATCCCCGGGAAACACAAGACCCCGGCCGCTGGGCGGCCGGGGTCTGCTCTGAGACTGGTTTCGGTACTCACGAACCCGTGGGCACGGAGTCAGTCGCCTCCGTCCACAGATCCTGCTCGGCGCGATCCGCCTGGATCTGGCGGTACACGAGGAGCCCGCCGATGGTGGCCAGGGCGACCAGGAGAAGCTTCTTCACCGCGCGACCTCGTCCTTCGTTGACGTAGGGGACTTCTGGCGCCCGACTATACACACCGGCCGATATCGATCGGTGACCTGGATCGGCCCTCAACTCCGGCTCCCGGAACAGCAGTAGGACCGGGCCCCACCAGCCCGATCTGAGGGTGATCACATGTCACAGAAAGTGACTTTCAAGGGCATTCGAGGACTTTCCCGGTCTCTTGCGGCCATCCGGGTGGTGTTCATCTGAACATCGACGCGCCACGGGCGTCGGTCCACCACTTCGCGGTCGGCATACACATCATGAGGAAAGTACGCAAATCGCCTGACCCGAAAGTGAGGAAGCCATGACCCAGAACAAGGTCATGAAGCTGTGGACCGCGATCGTCACCGCGTTCCTGGCTCTGTGCACGACGCTCGGACTCATCACCACCACCGCGGCCGCCGCCGTACCGCAGGCCGTCGCGACCCGCAACACCGAGGTTGCCGAGACCACCCCGGCGGTCTCCCCCTGGGCCCTCTCCTTCAGCCGGGCACTGCCCCCGACGATGAAGCAACGGATCCGCGCCGAGGCCCATGGTTCCTCGCCGAGCTGCCGCCACCGCGCGCCGGCCGAGGAGGACGCGACGAACGCCGCCGCCCTGACCGAAACAGAGGGCTTGGCCGACCCCGCGGCCTGCTCCGAGCCCGCCGCCCTCTCGGCCCCCGATGCGGCCCCGGAGACGTCCCTCACGGCCTCGGTACCGCTCCAGCGCTGAGCGGCACGGGAACGAGTTCACACCGGAGAACCCTGTCGGGACGAGATCCGGGCCGCCGGGAGAAACCCGTACGGAGCACGACACCGTACGAGAGCCGACCCGAGAACCAAACGCGGGCCCCAAGGCCACGGCCAAGCACGGCTCCAAGGACACAGCCCAGCACAGGCTCCAAAGACACGAGCAAGTGCGGGCCCCCAAGAACAATCCGAGTAGGCCACAAAGGACAGAACCGGGTATGGACCCCGTCCCTGCCTGAGCTTCATCCTGGCCCGCACCGAAGCTCCCCCGACCCGGCACCCCATGCTCCCCGCGCGGCACGTACTCCTCTTCAGCAGCACCTTTATCAGCACCCCCAGCCCCCACCTCCTCCGACGTCTCTTGCAGAGACCTCATCGCACAGCCCCGCAGACTCCCTGACGTAGCGGCGAACTTGCGTACAAAGCACCCAGGGCAAAAGTCCCCCAACCGTGACCGGTTGGGGGACCGCGGTCGTTGCCTGCCGATCCATCGCGGTACTCGATCGACCGTCCGCCGGGGTTCGATGCCGGCCGCCCGCGTCCGCCCTTGCTGGTGTCAGGTGTTGGCGTCAGCGGCCGAGTGTGACCTTGACGAGATGCTGGCGAAGTCCATCAGTCCGTGACCCCGCACTGAACGGCCTGTTGCTGCTCACCCTCAGACGGTGATCACTGGCACCACACCCAGCCGCCGTGGACAGAAGAGATATCGGGTTCCACAGGGTTCGGGTTCGCCAAAAGATCAGGAACTGGCGACCTGCCTGCGTCGTTGCAGGATCCACCGGTGTACGAGGCCCCCGTAGACAGCGAAGGCCCCCGGACCACTGGTCCGGGGGCCTTCGACACTGTGGGGCTAACAGGATTTGAACCTGTGGCCTCATCCTTATCAGGGATGCGCTCTAACCAACTGAGCTATAGCCCCGCCGCGCTCTGCGGTGTGTGTCCCGCGCGCTGACCTCTGAAGATTAGCGCACGACGCGGCCAGTCCCAAAATCGATAGTCAGAGGGCGTTTGAAGGGGCCCTCACTCGTCCTCGGCGAGGGTCAGCTCGACGCCTCCGACGAAGCCCGCGGAGAGGTTGTAGATGAACGCGCCGAGGGTCGCCAGGGCCGTCGCGAGGACGACGTCGATGACCGCGATGACCGACGTGAACATCAGGACGTGCGGGAGTGAGAGGAACGACTGGAGGTCGAAGCCGTTCGACTCGTTCGAGCCCGTCGCCTCGGAGATCGTGCCGCCGACGGTCGAGAAGACGCCCATGGCGTCCATGACCATCCACAGCACGGCCGCCGCCACGATCGTGCAGATGCCGAGCGCGATGGAGAGCAGGAAGCTCACCTTCATCACCGACCACGGGTCGGCCTTGGCCACCCGCAGCCGCGCCTTGCGCGTACGCGGCGTGGTGCGCGCGCCGGTACGCGGCCAGCGGACCGCCCCCGCGGGCGCCTGCGCCGGGTACGCCTGCGGCGGGTGATACGGCTGGGCGGGCTGCTGCCCGTTCCGCTCGCCCGGCAGCGGTGAGCCCGGCGCCGCCGGTCCCGCCGACGGCCCGTTGGGCGCCGAGGGCGTCCCGACCGGGGCCGCCTGCCCGCCCGCGTACTGCTGAGTCTGCCGGCCTCGGGTGTCCGTCACAGTTCCCCCCTGGGATCCATGAGAGTCATGGGAGTCGTCCGCATCCATGGCGGGGCCACGGCCGCCGTCCGTTTCCGTACCGGTCGATCCGGCGCCCGTGGCTCCGCTCACGATGAACTCACTCCTCGCGCTACTCGGCCGAGGACGGATCGCCCTCTTCCGTGCCGACGGCCTCGACGCCCTCGGCGACGTCGTCGACAGCGTCTGCGCCGTCGACCTCCTCCGCCTCACGACCGGCCTCGGCGTTACGAGCGATACCGACGACGGCATCGCGCTTGCCCAGGTTGATCAGTTGGACGCCCATGGTGTCACGGCCCGTCTCCCTGACCTCGTTGACTCGCGTACGAATCACACCGCCGGAGAGCGTGATGGCGAGGATCTCGTCGGTCTCCTCGACCACCAGCGCACCGACGAGCGAACCGCGGTCCTCGACGATCTTGGCGGCCTTGATACCCAGGCCACCGCGACCCTGGACGCGGTACTCGTCGACGTTGGTCCGCTTCGCGTACCCACCGTCTGTGGCAGTGAACACGAACGTACCGGGTCGAACAACATTCATCGAGAGAAGCTCGTCGCTCTCGCGGAAACTCATTCCCTTGACGCCCGAGGTCGCACGGCCCATCGGGCGCAGCGCGTCGTCCGTTGCGGTGAACCTGATCGACTGGGCCTTCTTGCTGATCAGCAGCAGATCGTCCTCGGCCGAGACCAGCTCGGCTCCGATCAGTTCGTCGTCGGAACCGTCCTGTGTCTCGCGGAGATTGATCGCGATGACGCCGCCGGAACGGGGCGAATCGTAATCCTTGAGAGGCGTCTTCTTGACCAGTCCGCCCTTGGTGGCGAGCACCAGGTAGGGCGCAGCCTCGTAGTCGCGGATCGCGAGGATCTCGGCGATCGCCTCGTCCGGCTGGAAGGCCAGCAGGTTGGCGACGTGCTGCCCGCGCGCGTCCCGGCCGGCGTCCGGCAGTTCGTAGGCCTTGGCGCGGTAGACGCGGCCCTTGTTGGTGAAGAAGAGCAGCCAGTGGTGCGTGGTCGACACGAAGAAGTGGTCGACGATGTCGTCCTGCTTCAGCTTGGTGCCGCGCACGCCCTTGCCGCCGCGCTTCTGCGAGCGGTAGTCCTCGGTCTTGGTCCGCTTGATGTAGCCGCCGCGCGTGATGGTGACGACGATGTCCTCTTCGGCGATCAGGTCCTCGATGGACATGTCACCGTCGAACGGCACCAGCTTGGAGCGGCGGTCGTCGCCGAACTTCTCGACGATCGCGGCCAGCTCCTCGCTGATGATGCCGCGCTGGCGCACCGGCGACGCCAGGATCTCGTTGTACTCGCGGATCTTGGCCTGGAGTTCGTCGTGCTCCGAGATGATCTTCTGGCGCTCCAGGGCGGCCAGCCGACGGAGCTGCATCTCCAGGATCGCGTTCGCCTGGATCTCGTCGATCTCCAGGAGGCCCATCAGGCCCTCTCGCGCGATCTCCACGGTGTCACTGCGCCGGATGAGGGCGATGACCTCGTCGATGGCGTCCAGGGCCTTCAGGAGGCCGCGCAGGATGTGCGCGCGCTCCTCGGCCTTGCGCAGCCGGAACCGCGTACGCCGGACGATGACCTCGATCTGGTGCGTCACCCAGTGGCGGATGAACGCGTCCAGCGAGAGGGTGCGCGGCACGCCGTCGACCAGCGCCAGCATGTTGGCGCCGAAGTTCGTCTGGAGGTCGGTGTGCTTGTACAGGTTGTTCAGAACGACCTTGGCGACCGCGTCCCGCTTGAGCACGATCACCAGGCGCTGGCCGGTACGGGAACTGGTCTCGTCCCGGACGTCCGCGATGCCGCCGATCTTGCCGTCCTTGACGAGGTCGGCGATCTTCTGGGCGAGGTTGTCGGGGTTGACCTGGTAGGGCAGCTCGGTGACCACCAGGCACTGGCGGTTCTGGATCTCCTCGACCTCGACCACCGCGCGCATCGTGATGGAGCCGCGGCCCGTGCGGTACGCCTCCTCGATGCCCTTGCGGCCCACGACGAGGGCGCCGCTCGGGAAGTCGGGACCCTTGATGCGCTCGATCAGCGCGTCCAGCAGCTCCTCGTGGGAGGCCTCGGGGTTCTCCAGGTACCACTGGGCGCCGGCGGCGACCTCGCGCAGGTTGTGCGGCGGGATGTTGGTCGCCATGCCGACCGCGATACCGGCGGAGCCGTTGATCAGCAGGTTCGGGAAGCGGGCCGGCAGGACGGTCGGCTCCTGGGAGCGGCCGTCGTAGTTGTCCGTGAAGTCGACGGTCTCCTCGTCGATGTCACGGACCATCTCCATGGACAGCGGCATCAGCTTGCACTCGGTGTACCGCATGGCGGCGGCCGGGTCGTTGCCCGGGGAACCGAAGTTGCCGTTGGAGTCCACGAGCGGCATCCGCATCGACCACGGCTGCGCCAGGCGGACCAGCGCGTCGTAGATCGAGGAGTCACCGTGCGGGTGGTAGTTGCCCATGACGTCGCCGACGACGCGGGCGCACTTGTAGAAGCCCTTCTCGGGCCGGTAGCCGCCGTCGTACATGGCGTACAGGACGCGGCGGTGGACCGGCTTGAGGCCGTCCCGCACGTCGGGCAGCGCACGCGACACGATGACGGACATCGCGTAGTCGAGGTACGAGCGCTGCATCTCGGTCTCGAGCCCGACGGGCTCGACGCGCAGCGCGATCTCGCCCTCTTCGGGAATGCTCGGATCGGGAATGCTCGGAGTGTTCTCGTCGGCCATTGCTGGTGAAGATCCTTTCTGACGCGGTCAGGCTGAGACCGACTCAGATGTCGAGGAAGCGGACGTCCTTGGCGTTGCGCTGGATGAACGCGCGGCGGGCCTCGACGTCCTCGCCCATGAGGACGGAGAAGAGGTCGTCCGCCTGGGCGGCGTCGTCGAGGGTGACCTGGCCGAGGACGCGGTGCTCCTGGTCCATGGTCGTGATGCGCAGCTCCTCGGCGTTCATCTCACCGAGACCCTTGAAGCGCTGGATCGAGTCCTCGCGCACGCGCTTGCCCGCCTGGCGGCCCAGCTCGATCAGCGCGTCGCGCTCGCGGTCCGAGTACGCGTACTCGAAGTCGTCCCGGCCCCACTTGAGCTTGTAGAGCGGCGGGCGGGACAGGAACACGTGTCCGGCCTCGACCAGCGGCCGCATGAAGCGGAACAGGAAGGTCAGCAGCAGGGTGTTGATGTGCTGGCCGTCGACGTCGGCGTCCGCCATCAGGATGATCTTGTGATAGCGGAGCTTCTCGATGTCGAAGTCCTCGTGGACTCCGGTGCCGAAGGCGGAGATCAGTGCCTGGATCTCCTGGTTCTGCAGGATCTTGTCGATCCGGGCCTTCTCGACGTTGAGGATCTTTCCGCGGATCGGGAGGATCGCCTGGTACTGCGGGTTGCGGCCGGACTTGGCCGAACCGCCGGCGGAGTCACCCTCGACGATGAAGATCTCGCACTTGGTGGGGTCGTTCGACTGGCAGTCGGACAGCTTGCCCGGCAGGGACGCCGACTCCAGCAGGCCCTTGCGACGGGTGAGGTCGCGCGCCTTGCGGGCCGCCACGCGCGCGGTGGCCGCCTGGATCGACTTGCGGATGATGTCCGCGGCCTCGTTCGGGTTGCGGTCCAGCCAGTCGTTGAGGTGCTCGTAGACCGCCTTCTGGACGAAGGTCTTGGCCTCCGTGTTGCCCAGCTTGGTCTTGGTCTGGCCCTCGAACTGCGGCTCGCTCAGCTTGACCGAGATGATCGCGGTCAGACCCTCGCGGATGTCGTCACCCGTGAGGTTGTCGTCCTTCTCGCGGAGCAGCTTCTTGTCGCGCGCGTACTTGTTGATGAGCGAGGTCAGCGCCGCACGGAAGCCCTCCTCGTGCGTACCGCCCTCGTGGGTGTGGATGATGTTGGCGAAGGAGTAGACGCCCTCGCTGTAGCCGCTGTTCCACTGCATCGCGACTTCGAGGGACAGGCTCTTGTCCTTGTCCTCCGCCTCGAGGTCGATGACGGTGGGGTGCACCACGTCTCCCTTGCGGGAGTTGAGGTACTTCACGAAGTCGACGATGCCGCCTTCGTAGTGGTACGTGACGGACTTGACCTCGTCCTTCTCGTCCGCGCCGGCCTCGTCCGCGCCCGCGGTGGCCTTCGCCGAGTCGCGCTCGTCGGTGAGCCTGATCGTCAGGCCCTTGTTGAGGAACGCCATCTCCTGGAAGCGCCGCGAGAGCGTCTCGAAGGAGTACTCCGTGGTCTCGAAGATGTCCGGGTCGGCCCAGAAGGTGACCGACGTGCCCGTCTCGTCCGTGGCCTCGTGCTGGACCAGGGGGGCGGTCGGAACGCCCATCTTGTAGTCCTGCGTGTGGCGGTGGCCGTCTGTCTTGACCTCGACGGAGACCTTGCTCGACAGGGCGTTCACGACGGAGACGCCGACGCCGTGCAGACCGCCGGAGACCGCGTAGCCGCCGCCGCCGAACTTGCCGCCCGCGTGCAGGACGGTCAGCACGACCTCCAGGGCGGGCTTGCCCTCGGAGGCGACGATGCCCACCGGGATACCCCGGCCGTTGTCGACGACGCGGACACCGCCGTCCGGGAGGATCGTGACGTCGATCGTGTCGGCGTGGCCGGCCAGCGCCTCGTCGACCGAGTTGTCCACGACCTCGTACACGAGGTGGTGGAGTCCACGCTCACCGGTCGAGCCGATGTACATGCCGGGTCGCTTGCGGACCGCGTCCAGACCCTCGAGGACGGTGATGGCGCTGGCGTCGTACGAGGCGGTGACCTCGCCGTTGGCGCCGGCGTCGGTGGACGGGATGTTCTCGTTGGGGTTGCCGGAATCGGCCACGAAGCGCCCTTTCTGGCACAGCACAAGCCGAACTCCCGGCGGGTGGCCGGAGCGGCTGCGGCGTGTTGCGTTGGTAAGCCTTAGTCAGCGTTGCTCGGTGCGTCCCACAAGTGGGGGCGGGATTAGCTTCCAGTCTACCGGTAGCGCCGACAGTGATGGGGGTTTGCCGGTACCTGAGTCCGCATGTGCCGCCCTGAACCGGTCTCGGCCGACTCCCCATATACGGCCCCGGGCCCAAAGAGGCTCACAGCGGCACTCAGCGCTTCCAGGTGTCAACCCTTGGCTACTGGGAAGTCAGGTCGGTCTTCGCACCCGCATCCGGTTGCGCTCGCCGGCCGCGCGGTGCGCCCCGGGCTCGGCCGTACGGGGTGCCGCGAACGGTCGCGGAAACGGTTCGCTTACGCCTGTGACCAGGAAGAACAGGCACGCCAGTGGCGCATGAGACGGGAGGTGAACCGGGAGCGGGCCCGAGGGGCGCGCGGGTGATCTTCCCCGGAACGGCTGGGTCGCGGGTCCGCGGGGCCGGCCGGTCGCGGCACGGCCGTCACCCGTAGGTGTCGCCGGGCCCCTTGCTGCCGGGGGCGCGCAGTGGCCCGTACCGGCGCTCGGGGCCGCCGGGGCCCAGAACCTTGATCAGACGTACGGCGCCGTGGCCGAGGTCCTGGTTGAGCCGCGCGACGAGCTGCGGGGCCAGCAGGCGGAGCTGGGTGGCCCAGGCGGTCGAGTCGCACTGCACGGTCAGGACCCGCTCGGCCGGGTCCTCGTCGTAGCGCAGCGGAACGCAGTGCTTGGCCAGGTCCTCGCCGACGATCTGCGGCCAGCGCCCCATCACGCCGCCCACCGCGGCCGGGGTCTCCCAGCCGCGTTCGGTGAGCAGCCGGTTGATGGCCGCGCCGAGCGCCATGGGGTCGCGCCCGTCGGCGCGCGCGCCGGAGCGCAGGCCGCCGCCGCGGCGGGCCTGCTTCTTCTGCTGGGCCGCGTCCCCCCGCGCGCGTGCCTGTTCCTTGGCGGCGCGCAGCGCCACGCGCGCGAGGTCGACGCCAGAGGGTTCGGGGGTCTTCTTGCGGTCGCCGTCCCCGGACGCGCCCTCGGCACCGGCTCCCGATGTGTTCTCCGTCATACGCGCTCCACCGTGCCGTCGGACACGGCGTACCGCGTCCCCGTCAGGACCCCCGGCACGTCGTCGTCCACGGCGGCCGTCACCAGCACCTGCTCGCCCGGGGCCACGAGTTCCGCGAGCCGCTCGCGCCGGCGGCTGTCGAGTTCGGCGAACACGTCGTCGAGGACCAGCACCGGTTCATTGCCCTCCGCGCGGAGCAGGTCGTACGAGGCCAGCCGCAGGGCGAGCGCGTAGGACCAGGACTCGCCGTGCGAGGCGTACCCCTTGGCGGGGAGCTGGCCGAGCTTGAGCACCAGGTCGTCGCGGTGGGGCCCCACTAGGGTGACGCCGCGCTCGATCTCGGACTTGCGGGACTCCTTCAAGGCGGCGATGAGCTGGGCGTACAGCTCCTCGCGCGCGGGGCCCGCGATGCCGGGCGAGGAGGGCTTGTACTCAAGGGCGACGGGCCCGCCGCCGGGCGCGAGCTGCTCGTACGCCTTGTCGGCCAGCGGCTGGATCGCGGCGACCAGGTCGAGACGCTGGGCGAGCAGTTCGGCGCCCACGCGCGCGAGGTGCTGGTCCCACACGTCGAGGGTGGACAGGTCCATGGTGCGGCCGCCGTGCCGGCGGGCCAGCGCGGCCGACTTCAGGAGGGTGTTGCGCTGCTTGAGGACACGGTCGTAGTCGGAGCGGACGCCCGCCATGCGCGGGGAGCGGGCGGTGATCAGCTCGTCGAGGAAGCGGCGCCGCTCGCCGGGGTCGCCCTTGACCAGGGCGAGGTCCTCGGGCGCGAACAGCACGGTCCGTACGATGCCGAGCACGTCTCGGGGCCTGACCTGGGAGGACCTGTTGATGCGGGCGCGGTTGGCCTTGCCCGGGTTCAGCTCCAGCTCGATGAGCTGCTGGCGTTCCCCCTGGCGGACGTTGGCCCGCACGATGGCCCGTTCGGCGCCCATACGGACCAGAGGCGCGTCGGAGGAGACCCGGTGGCTGCCGAGGGTGGCGAGGTAGCCGACGGCCTCGACCAGGTTCGTCTTGCCCTGTCCGTTGGGCCCGACGAACGCGGTGACGCCCGGGTCGAGCGGAACCTCGACCCGGGCGTACGAGCGGAAGTCGGCCAGCGACAGATGCGTGACGTGCATGGTCGTTCGCCGACCTCCCCCAGCGTGGTGTTTCGGGTTCTCCCTGGGGTCCGGGCCGCCCCGGTCCCCAGGTTCTTTCCCCGGTTGTGGACAACCGGGTCACCCCGGGTGTGGACGACCCGGGGTGTCGATCAGGCCTTCTCGACGGCGTGGCCGCCGAACTGGTTGCGCAGCGCCGCGATCATCTTCATCTGCGGCGAGTCGTCCTGCCGCGAGGCGAAGCGGGCGAACAGCGACGCGGTGATCGCGGGCAGCGGCACCGCGTTGTCGATGGCGGCCTCGACCGTCCACCGGCCCTCGCCGGAGTCCTGGGCGAAGCCCTTGAGCTTGTCGAGGTGCTCGTCCTCGTCCAGCGCGTTGACCGCGAGGTCGAGCAGCCAGGAGCGGATGACGGTGCCCTCCTGCCAGGAGCGGAAGACCTCGCGCACGTCGGTGACGGAGTCGACCTTCTCCAGCAGCTCCCAGCCCTCGGCGTAGGCCTGCATCATGGCGTACTCGATGCCGTTGTGGACCATCTTCGCGAAGTGGCCCGCGCCGACCTTGCCGGCGTGCACCGAGCCGAAGTCGCCCTCGGGCTTGAGCGCGTCGAAGACCGGCTGGACCTTCTCGACGTTCTCGGGGGTTCCGCCGTACATCAGCGCGTAGCCGTTCTCCAGGCCCCAGACGCCGCCGGAGACACCGCAGTCGACGAAGCCGATGCCCTTGATGCCCAGCTCGACGGCGTGCTTCTCGTCGTCCGTCCAGCGGGAGTTGCCGCCGTCCACCACGACGTCGCCCGGCTCCAGCAGGGAGGCCAGCTCGTCGATGGTGGCCTGGGTCGCGGCACCGGCCGGGACCATCACCCACACCACGCGGGGGCCCTTGAGCCTGCCCACGAGTTCTTCCAGGCTGTGGACATCGGCGAGGTCCGGGTTGCGGTCGTATCCGATGACGGTGTGGCCTGCGCGGCGGATCCGCTCGCGCATGTTGCCGCCCATCTTGCCGAGGCCGACGAGACCGAGCTCCATCAGTTGTTCCTTAGGGTTGCGACGTGGCGTGAGGGCACTCTCGTACCTGGGTCCGAGCCTAGACCGGGGGGTACCACCCACGCCTTTCGGGCACCGGGGGAACACCTGCGCATCTGGGGGCACAGCCGCTCAGACGTGTACACCGTCCTGTCCCGTCCGCGAGACGGTCGGCCGGACCCGCCAGCCCGCCGACCCTCGGGACCGGCGGGCTCCAGGGGTCAGCCCGAGAGGCGGACCGGCATGATCAGGTACTTGTAGGCGTCGTCCGCCTCGGCGTCCAGCGCGGGCCTGCCGCTCAGCAGCGCCGGTTTGGTGGACGTCGTGAAGGAGAGCTGCGCGACCGGCGAGTCGATGGCGCTCAGCCCGTCGAGCAGGAAGGTCGGGTTGAAGGCGATCGACACGTCGTCGCCCTCCAACTGGGCGTCGACTCTTTCCACAGCCTGTGCGTCGTCGCTGGAACCGGCCTCCAGGATGAGCACGCCCTGCTCGAAGCTCAGCCGCACCGGGGTGTTCCGCTCGGCGACCAGGGCCACACGCTTGACGGCCTCCACGAAGGGGGCGGTCTCGATCACCGCGATCGAGTTGAACTCGGTCGGGAACAGCGAGCGGTACTTCGGCAGGTCGCCTTCGAGCAGCCGGGTCGTCGTACGCCGCCCGGCGCCCTCGAAGCCGATGAGGCCCTCGCCGGCACCGGAGCCGGAGAGCGCCAGGATGACGTTGTCGCCGCTCGTGAGCGCCTTGGCGGTGTCCAGGAGGGTCTTGGCGGGCACCAGGGCCACGGCGGACGCCTCGGGGTTCTCCGGCTTCCACAGGAACTCGCGGACCGCGAAGCGGTAGCGGTCGGTGGACGCCAGGGTGACCGTGTCGCCCTCGATCTCGATGCGCACACCGGTGAGCACCGGAAGCGTGTCGTCACGCCCGGCGGCGATGGCCACCTGGGCGGCGGCGGAGGCGAAGACCTCGCCGGGAACGGTGCCCGTCGCCGACGGCATCTGCGGCAGCGCCGGGTACTCCTCCACAGGCAGTGTGTGCAGCGTGAAGCGCGAGGAGCCGCAGACCACGGTCGCCCGTACACCGTCTGTGGAAATCTCCACCGGCCGGTTGGGGAGCGCGCGGCAGATGTCGGCGAGGAGCCGGCCGGACACGAGGACCGTGCCCTCCTCGTCGATCTCCGCGTCCACCGAGACGCGCGCCGAGACCTCGTAGTCGAAGCTGGAGAGGCTCAGGGCGCCCTCCTCGGCCTTCAGAAGGAGGCCGGCGAGCACAGGCGCCGGCGGACGGGCCGGGAGGCTGCGTGCCGCCCAGGCCACTGCCTCCGCGAGTACGTCGCGTTCCACCCGGATCTTCACCGTTGCCGCCTCCGTCTGTTGCCGGCGCTCTCGCCCTGCTGGCCTTCGTCGTCTGGGTCGGTGTCGTTCGGTCCTGTGAGGGGAAGGACACCGGGGACCAGTCTGACGCACAGCGCTGACAGTCGTTGCCCCTCGGGGTCAAGTCGTACCGAGCGGCAGTCGAGGCGCCGGGAGCGAGTTGTGCACAGCCCCGTCTTCGAAACGTTTCCCAGGCTCTCTCTAGTTGGTCTTAGTAGTAGGCCCTGTGGAAACCGTGGATAACCCCGTCTTCGCAGCTCAGAGGCGGTTTTTTGTCCACTGACCCTGTGGGCGGAGGCGGTGGACAACCCGGCGTCTCTGTGGACGGCGAAAAGTTCTGCACACTCGATGCACAGGCCGGGGCGACTTCTCCCCAGCGCCGTCCCCAGCTTTACCCCCGTTCCCCACAGCCCAATCCGGCACCTTGGTGTGACGCCTTTCACTCGACCCGGTGAGATGACGCGTCGCGTTGCCGAACAGTGGACAGAGGTGTGGAGAAGCTGGGGATCACTGGGGACAACGGGCCGCTTCCTGTGGGCCGCCGGTGGACAACCCGGTGCACAGCCTGTGGATCTTTTCTTCGTCCACAGTCTGTGGAGAATCTTCGTCCACGAATCCACAGGCGGTTGACCTGGTCTGATGGTCTTTCAACAGGCTCCCCTGTGGACACGATCTGGACAACTTCCCGGTCCCCAGGATGTGGACGCGAGAAAGTCACCGAATCTGTGGAGGGCGGCCGTAACCCGGCGCCGAATCGAACAGCAGGTGTCGGTCGGGTAGCGGCGACGGCGGGCTCCGAAGCCTCGAATCGGCTCTGGAAGCCGTCCCGAGAGGCCGGAGGAGGTCCCGGAAGCGGCCTCCTGGCAGCCGCCGGAGTTTCCTGGGGACAGCGAAGGGCGCCCCGGGACGGTGTCCCGGGGCGCCCTCGGCAGACTCTTCGGCAGGTTCTTCGTCCGGCTCTTCGTCCGGCTCTTCGGCGGGCTCTTTGGCCGGCCGCGTCAGCCGTTCTTGATGCGGTTCGTCAGCTCGGTGACCTGGTTGTAGATGGAGCGGCGCTCGGCCATCAGCGCGCGGATCTTGCGGTCGGCGTGCATCACGGTCGTATGGTCACGGCCGCCGAACTGCGCACCGATCTTCGGCAGCGACAGATCGGTCAGCTCACGGCACAGGTACATCGCGATCTGCCGCGCCGTCACCAGGACCCGGCTCCGCGAGGAGCCGCACAGGTCGTCGACGGTGAGCCCGAAGTAGTCGGCCGTCGCCGCCATGATCGCGGTCGCCGTGATCTCCGGGGCCGAGTCCTCGCCGCCGGGGATCAGGTCCTTGAGGACGATCTCCGTCAGACCGAGGTCCACGGGCTGCCGGTTGAGTGACGCGAACGCCGTCACCCGGATCAGCGCGCCCTCCAGCTCGCGGATGTTGCGCGAGATGCGGGACGCGATGAACTCCAGTACCTCCGGCGGGGCGTTGAGCTGCTCCTGCACCGCCTTCTTGCGGAGGATGGCGATCCGGGTCTCCAGCTCCGGCGGCTGGACGTCGGTGATCAGACCCCACTCGAAGCGGTTGCGCAGCCGGTCCTCCAGCGTCACCAACTGCTTGGGCGGCCGGTCGCTGGACAGCACGATCTGCTTGTTCGCGTTGTGCAGCGTGTTGAAGGTGTGGAAGAACTCCTCCTGCGTCGACTCCTTGTCCGCGAGGAACTGGATGTCGTCGACGAGCAGGATGTCCATCTCCCGGTACCGCTTGCGGAAGCTGTCGCCCTTGCCGTCGCGGATCGAGTTGATGAACTCGTTGGTGAACTCCTCCGAGCTGACGTACCGCACCCGCGTGCCCGGGTAGAGGCTGCGCGCGTAGTGGCCGATCGCGTGCAGCAGGTGCGTCTTGCCGAGCCCCGACTCCCCATAGATGAACAGGGGGTTGTACGCCTTGGCCGGCGCCTCGGCGACGGCGACCGCGGCGGCGTGCGCGAAGCGGTTCGAGGCGCCGATGACGAACGTGTCGAAGAGGTACTTCGGGTTCAGCCGCGCGGTGGGCTCGCCCGGACCCGGTGCCGGCGCGGGCTGCGCCGCCTTCGGTCCGGGGGCACCGCTCGACGACGGCAGCGAGGGACCGCCCCTGCGCACCTGGCCGTTTCCGGACGGGTCCTGGAGGTCGCGGCGGTCGGGCCGCTGGTCGTAGTCCGGGCGCGGCTGGTCGTAGTCCTGGCGCTGCTGCTCGTAGGGCGAGCGGTCCAGCGACTGCGGCCGGTAGTCCTGCTGCGGCGATCCGTAGGGGTCGCGGTCGGGGAAACCGAGGCGCTGCTGCTGCCAGCCGTAGTCGTCCTGGGAGTGCCGCGGCCAGGCGCCCGGCTCGGGGCGCTGGTAGTCGGGGTAGGCGGGGCGCGCGCTGGGAAGCTGGTCGCCGGGCGCGCCGGGCAGTTGTTCGGGCCGTCCGCCCCGGTGGTCGTCGGCGCGGTGTCGCCCGTACCCCTCGTATCCGTCGCGGCGCGGGGACTCGTAGGGGTTGCGCTCCTCGCGGCCCTGCACCTCGTAGGGGTTGCGGTCCTCGCGCCCCTGGCCGCCGTCGTAGCCGCCCCGGTCGTCACGGTTCTGGCCGTCGTAGGCACCGCGGTCGTCCCGCTGGCCTTCGTAGCCGCCCCGGTCCTCGCGGCCCTGGCCGCTGTCGTACGAGCCCCGGTCATCCCGGCCCTGACCGCCGTCGTACGGGCCGCGCTCGTCGCGTCCCTGGCCCTCGTAGGCGTCGCGGCCCGGTCCGGCGGAGGGTTCCGACTCCTCGTAGCGGGGGGCCGGGGGCGTGGGAGACGGTTCGCCGGCGGAGTCGTCGACGGTGATGGCGATACGGATCGGGCGGCCGCACTCGCGGCTCAGCGTCTCGCTGACGATCGGCGCGAGACGGCCTTCCAGGACGCCCTTCGCGAACTCGTTCGGGACGGCGAGCAGGGCGGTGTCCGCGACCAGCGCCAGGGGCTGGCAGCGCTTGATCCAGTGTTCGTCCTTGACCTCGACGCCCTGCCCACGGCCCTCACCGAGGAGTTGTTCCAGTACTCGTGGCCACACTGCGGCAAGATCGGCAGGTACGTCAGCCACAGGGCACGCTCTCTCACGGGTCCCACGAACGTGTGGTTCTGGGAACGGGTCGGTAAATCAGTCGGGGTGGGGCGGAGGAACAAAACCGCTGGGGCGGTGAGAACGGAACGAATCGGAGTTCGGCCACGGTAGTCAGGGCGACGGGTGCGGTTCAAGTTGTTGTCCCCAGCCTGTGGACAGTGTCCCCCGCCAGGGACTGGTTTGACCGGATGGCGTAGCCGCGCGTACCGTAACCAGGTCGAGTTGTCGATGGCTGCTGCCGCCTGCCTCCGATGGGCACAGATCGCGAAGCGTGATCGGGAAGCGGTGCACTCGGGCGTAATGCGAGTTTCCTCGTGGGCGCACGGTGACAGCCAGGACGGCACCCCGCCACCACCGATTCTTTCTGGAGCCCCCGAGTGAGCAAGCGCACCTTCCAGCCGAACAACCGTCGTCGCGCCAAGACCCACGGCTTCCGCCTGCGGATGCGCACCCGTGCCGGCCGCGCGATTCTCGCGAACCGCCGTGGCAAGGGTCGCGCCAGCCTGTCCGCCTGATTACTCACAGGTCATGATCTCGTGCTGCCTACCGAGCATCGGCTGAGGCGGCGCGAGGACTTCGCGACCGCGGTACGCCGAGGACGCCGGGCCGGACGCCCGCTTCTCGTCGTCCACCTTCGTAGCGGTGCACCGGACCCGCACGCGCCTGGGGAGAGCGCTTCCCAGCCGCGTGCGGGTTTCGTCGTGAGCAAAGCCGTGGGCGGAGCGGTCGTACGCAACAAGGTGAAGCGCAGGCTTCGCCATCTGATGCGTGACCGAGTCACTCTGCTGTCCCCCGGTAGCCTGGTAGTCGTACGAGCGCTGCCCGGTGCGGGTGACGCCGACCATGAAGAGCTGGCCCGAGACCTGGACGCCGCCTTGCGGCGGCTGCTGGGAGGGGGCGCGCGATGAAGTACCCACTGCTTGCTCTGATCAAGATCTATCAGTGGACGATCAGCCCGTTGCTCGGGCCGGTCTGCAAGTACTACCCGTCGTGCTCCCACTACGGCTACACAGCCATCGACCGGCACGGTGCGATCAAGGGAACGGCACTTACCGCCTGGCGCATCCTCCGGTGCAATCCGTGGTCGCTGGGCGGTGTGGACCATGTTCCGCAGCGCAAGCGTCCGCGGTGGCACGAATCGCTGCGTAACGCCTGGCGTGCACGCAAGGGCGGGACCTCCGCCGCCGAACCGGCCACCGGGGAGACCACTGCCCCGAGCCCGGCCGCCGAGACCCCGTCCCATGCTCAAGGAGCCTGATTAGTGGACACGATTGCCAGTCTTTTCAGCTTCATCACGACACCCGTTTCGTGGGTCATCGTCCAGTTCCACTCCGTGTACGGGCACATCTTCGGCCCCGACACGGGCTGGGCCTGGGGCTTGTCCATCGTGTCCCTGGTGATTTTGATCCGGATCTGCCTGATCCCGCTCTTCGTGAAGCAGATCAAGGCCACTCGGGCCATGCAGACACTGCAGCCCGAGATGAAGAAGATCCAGGAGCGCTACAAGAACGACAAGCAGCGCCAGTCCGAAGAGATGATGAAGCTGTACAAGGAGTCGGGTACCAACCCGCTCTCCTCGTGCCTTCCCATCCTGGCCCAGTCGCCGTTCTTCTTCGCCCTGTACCACGTGCTCAACGGCATCGCGACGGGCTCGACGATCGGTGTCATCAACGACTCGTTGCTGGCCAGCGCCCGTAAGGCGCACATCTTCGGTGCCCCCCTCGCCGCGAAGTTCACGGACGGCCAGAGCAAGGTCGAGGCGCTCGGCGCTTCGCTGACCGACGTCCGGGTCGTCACCGCGATCATGATCGTGATGATGTCGGCGTCGCAGTTCTACACGCAGCGCCAGCTCATGACGAAGAACGTCGACACCACGGTGAAGACGCCGTTCATGCAGCAGCAGAAGATGCTGATGTACGTCTTCCCGGTCATGTTCGCCGTCTTCGGCATCAACTTCCCGGTCGGTGTCCTCGTCTACTGGCTGACCACCAACGTGTGGACCATGGGCCAGCAGATGTACGTCATCCGGAACAACCCGACCCCTGGCTCGAAGGCTCAGGCCGCCTACCTGGAGCGTCTGCACAAGCACGTGACGCACCACGGCAAGACCCGCAGCCGCCGCGAGAAGGGCATCGTCAAGGCCATCGTCGCCAAGGGCCGCGACCGCAACGAGTTCGAGCGCAAGTTCATCAACGGCCTCACCAAGGCCGGCCTCGTGGCCCAGGCCGACGGGTCCGTGGTGAAGAGCGACAGCGCGGTAGTCGTCGAGACCGAGGACGGCACCACGACGACGGCTCCGGCCGCCCCCAAGCGCCAGCAGCCCAAGCGCCAGTCCAAGTCGCAGCGCCAGTCGGCCGTGACCGCCGGCGGAGCCGAGCCGAAGACGTCACTGACCAAGGCCGGAGACCCGGAGGACGCCAAGCCCTCCGGCGCGAAGCCCGCCACCGCCGGTGGCGGCAAGCCCGGCGCCGGTACCCGCAGCAAGGCCCAGTCCGGACAGCGCAAGGGCCCGCAGCGGCCCAAGTCCCCGTCCAAGAAGTAAGAAGGAGTCCATCCCGTGACGGAAGGCACCACCTCCGCCGCCGCCGAGGGCGACACCCTGTCCCGCCTGGAGCAGGAAGGCGAGATCGCGGCGGACTACCTCGAAGGTCTGCTCGACATCGCCGATCTCGACGGCGACATCGACATGGACGTCGAGGCCGACCGCGCCGCTGTCTCGATCATCAGCGACTCCGGCGGCCGTGACCTGCAGAAGCTGGTCGGCCGGGACGGCGAGGTGCTGGAGGCGCTCCAGGAGCTCACGCGCCTGGCCGTGCACCGTGAGACCGGGGACCGCAGCCGGCTGATGCTGGACATCGCAGGTTTCCGCGCCAAGCGGCGCGAGGAGTTGTCGGAGCTGGGTGCCAAGGCCGCCGCCGAGGTGAAGAGCTCCGGCGAGCCGGTGAAGATGGACCCGATGACGCCCTTCGAGCGCAAGGTGGTGCACGACGCGGTCAAGGCCGCGGGCCTGCGCAGCGAGTCCGAGGGCGAGGAGCCGCAGCGCTTCGTCGTCGTGCTCCCCGCCTGATCGGTACGTACGCTCCCTCGGCCCCGTCTGTTGCGCAGACGGGGCCGAACTTTGTCAGCCTGGTAGTCCCCCGCAAGGCTGTGGTCCCCCGACCTGGAACGCCGGCCGCGATCCCCGGGCCTGCGGTCCTCCACGGTTGTTAGTCCCTGGTAGTCCTGGTGAACAGCGCTCAGAGCGCTCAAGCGGTACGGAAGGACGGTCCCCCGTGACGGAGGCAGCGGAGCTTCCCCCCGCGCCCGAGCAGGCGCGCGAGGTATTCGGCGATCGCTTCGCGGACGCGGTCCGATACGCGGAACTGCTGGCCGAGGCGGGAGTGCAGCGCGGGCTGATCGGCCCTCGCGAGGTGCCCCGGCTGTGGGAGCGGCACCTGCTGAACTGCGCGGTCCTCTCCGAGGTCGTGCCCGAGGGCGTGACCGTGTGCGACGTCGGCTCCGGCGCCGGACTTCCCGGCATCCCGCTGGCCCTCGTCCGGGAGGACCTCAAGATCACGCTCCTGGAGCCGCTGCTGCGCCGGACCACCTTTCTCACCGAGGTCGTGGAGATGCTCGGCCTCGATCACGTGACCGTGGTGCGCGGCCGTGCCGAGGAGGTCATGGGCAAGCTCCAGCCGGTGCACGTGGTGACGGCACGGGCGGTCGCCCCGCTCGACCGGCTCGCCGCCTGGGGCATTCCGCTGCTGCGTCCGTACGGCGAGATGCTCGCCCTCAAGGGCGACACCGCCGAGGAGGAGCTGAAGGCCGCGTCCACCGCCCTGAGCAAGCTCGGCGCCGTCGAGACCTCCGTGCTGCATGTCGGTGAGGGCGTGGTGGACCCGCTGTCCACGGTGGTGCGCGTCGAGGTGGGCGAGAGCCCCGGCGGTGTCCGCTTCGCGGCCAAGCGCGCCAAGGCGGCCCGGACGGGTCGAACGCGCCGCCGCCGCTGACGTTCGCGAGCTGAGCGTCGCCGCCACTGACGTGCGAGAGCTGGGTGCCGCCGCCCTCGCCGCTCTCCGGTGGAGGCCGTGGCGGGTCGGTGGGGTGTCAATGCTCCCGGTCCTCTGAGTAGGGGCCGGGAGTTTTGCTGTGTCGGGGCGGGAGTTCTTTTCACGTGCGCAGCCGGTCCGCGTGACGAGCCCTACTCCACACAAGCAGCCAACCCGCGCATCTCGGAGTGTCGCGCCGTGATGACCCAGACGGCTAGGCATCGTGTTTCACGTGAAACGTCGCTCACTGTTGCACGGCATCATCAGTCGTGGCCGCGCCGCGGCCGAACCTCGCGACCGAAAGCCTCTCGGTTCACTCGGAGAGGGTGCGGAGTTGTCCACAGAGGTGGATTTCTCCACAGAACCACGGGCCTCGCTGGTTCACGACCCCGATCGCATGGGAGGCTCTGTTCATTGCGAGCCTGAAGTCGAGGAGAGTGAATCCTTGCGGTCCGACGCCAACATCGCGGGACCGATGACCGATCCGGTCCCCGGTCCCCGTACCGAGTCGATGGGGGAGGATGTTTCACGTGAAACACCGCCCCCTATGGACGACACTCCCATCGGTCGTGCTGCCCAACTGGCTGTGGAGGCGCTAGGCCGCGCCGGCGAGGGTCTTCCACGGCCCGAGCAGACCCGAGTCATCGTGGTCGCCAACCAGAAGGGCGGGGTCGGCAAGACCACGACCACGGTCAACCTTGCCGCCTCGCTGGCCCTGCACGGTGGCCGGGTCCTGGTGATCGACCTCGACCCTCAGGGCAACGCCTCCACCGCGCTGGGCATCGACCACCACGCCGAGGTCCCGTCGATCTACGACGTGCTGATCGACAGCAGGCCGCTCTCCGAAGTCGTCCAGGCGGTCCCCGACGTCGAGGGGCTCTTCTGCGCTCCCGCGACGATCGACCTCGCCGGCGCGGAGATCGAGCTGGTGTCGCTGGTGGCCCGCGAGAGCCGGCTGGAGCGCGCGATCCAGGCGTACGAGCAGCCGCTGGACTACATCCTCATCGACTGCCCGCCGTCGCTCGGTCTGCTGACCGTCAACGCCCTCGTCGCCGGCGCGGAGGTCCTCATCCCCATCCAGTGCGAGTACTACGCGCTGGAAGGTCTGGGGCAGCTCCTGCGCAACGTCGACCTGGTGCGTGGGCACCTCAACCCGAACCTCCACGTCTCGACGATCCTGCTCACCATGTACGACGGCCGGACGCGTCTCGCGTCACAGGTCGCGGACGAGGTACGCAGCCACTTCGGCAAGGAGGTGCTGCGGACGAGCATTCCTCGCTCGGTCCGCATCTCCGAGGCCCCGAGCTACGGGCAGACGGTCCTGACCTACGATCCGGGTTCGAGTGGTGCTCTCTCGTATCTGGAGGCCGCACGAGAGATCGCCCTCCGCGGAGTCGGAGTGTCGTACGACGCACAACATGCCCACACGGGCGCACAGAACGAACGGAACATGGTGGAGGGGATCCAGTGAGCGAGCGACGAAGGGGGCTGGGCCGGGGGCTTGGCGCACTGATCCCGGCGGCTCCCACAGGTGAGCGTGCGGGCGGTCCGGCGAGTGGGGCATCCACCTCGCCGGGTTCCGCCCCGGTCCTCACGGCGGAGCGCGGGGTCGCGGCGGCCAAGGTGACCACGCTGCCGCCTGTTTCACATGAAACCGAGGAGCCGGCACCGTCGGCTCCGAGCGCGGCCGGGGAGGGGCTCCAGGCGCCGGTCGGCGCCCACTTCGCCGAGCTGCCGCTCGACTTCATCACCCCGAACCCCCGGCAGCCGCGCGAGGTCTTCGACGAGGACGCTCTGGCCGAACTCGTCACCTCCATCAAGGAAGTCGGGCTCCTCCAGCCGGTCGTCGTGCGGCAGGTCGGCCCCTCGCGCTTCGAGCTGATCATGGGCGAGCGGCGTTTCCGGGCCTGCCGTGAGGCGGGACTCGAGGCCATCCCCGCGATCGTCCGGGCCACGGACGACGAGAAGCTCCTCCTGGACGCGCTGCTGGAGAACCTGCACCGGGCCCAGCTCAACCCGCTGGAAGAGGCCGCCGCCTACGACCAGTTGCTCAAGGACTTCAACTGCACCCACGACCAGTTGGCCGACCGGATCGGACGCTCCCGCCCGCAGGTCTCCAACACGCTGCGTCTGCTGAAGCTCTCGCCGTCCGTTCAGCGCCGGGTGGCCGCCGGGGTCCTCTCCGCCGGACACGCGCGTGCTCTCCTCTCCGTCGACGACTCGGAGGAGCAGGACCGCCTGGCCCACCGCATCGTGGCCGAGGGCCTGTCGGTGCGGGCCGTCGAGGAGATCGTCACCCTCATGGGGTCGCGTCCGCAGACGGCGCAGCGGGCCAAGGGGCCGCGCGCCGGCGGCCGGGTCTCCCCGGCGCTGAGCGAGCTGGCGACGCGGCTGTCGGACCGCTTCGAGACCCGGGTGAAGGTCGACCTGGGGCAGAAGAAGGGCAAGATCACTGTCGAGTTCGCTTCGATGGAAGACCTTGAGCGCATTCTCGGTTCCCTCGCTCCGGGCGAGGGACCGGTCCTGCAGAAGAGTCTCGGCGACGACGACTCCGACGACGCGGAGGCCTGAGCCGGCTCCCGGTGGACCGGTCGGCGACCGGTCCACCGGCGAGGAGCGGGCCGTGTCCGGTGTGTACCGGAACACGGCCCGCTCTTTGCTTTCTGTCGGTATCGATGGAATCGCATCGTGGATACCATGCGATGGGGTATGGCGCGTTCACCGGGCAGCACCTTCATCGGGGAGGCGGGGGCCATGCACACCGTGAGCCGTACCGGACTGGTCACCGCGGGTCTGGGCCTGGGGGCCGTCGGAGGGTTCGTCGGCAGCCTGCTCAGAGAGCGGAGCCATCTCACATCCGCCCGTGACGCCGCGGGGGAAGGAAGCGAGGAACATCCTTCATGGGGCGTCGGCTCGTACCGCTCACGCTGGACAACCTTCCGGACCTTCCCCAGCGCTGTCGGTCATGTGTCTTCTGGGAACTGGATCCCGTCAGCGGTGAGGCCGCGGTAAAGGCGGGCACGGCCGCGTCGGAGAAGGAGGCCTGGATCTCCGCGGTCCTGCTGGACTGGGGCTCCTGCGGCCGGGTGGTCTACGTGGACGACGTGCCGGTGGGCTTCGTGCTCTACGCGCCGCCGGCCTATGTGCCCCGGTCCACGGCCTTCTCCACGAGCCCCGTCTCGCCGGACGCGGTGCAGCTCATCACCTCGTTCATCATGCCGGGGTACCAGGGGCAGGGGCTCGGCAGAGTGATGGTGCAGACGGTCGCGAAGGACCTGCTCCAGCGAGGCTTCAAGGCCATCGAGGCGTTCGGCGACGCCCGGTGGAAGGAGCCCGCCTGCGTGCTCCCGGCCGACCACCTGTTGGCGGTGGGCTTCAAGACCGTGCGGCCTCATCCCACGTACCCGCGTCTGCGGCTGGAACTGCGGACGACGCTCTCCTGGAAGGAAGACGTGGAGTTGGCGCTGGACCGTCTCCTCGGGGCGGTACAGAAGGAGCCGGCCCTCCGCCCGCTCTGAGATCCGATGGCAAGCGAAATGGGCCGGCCCTTTCGGGCCGGCCCATTCGTGTTTCACGTGAAACATGCGCCGCGTGTGCGGCCGTCCTCGACTACTCGGCGATGAAGTCCTCGAGGTCACGCACGATCGCGGCCTTCGGCTTCGCGCCGACGATGGTCTTGGCGACCTCGCCACCCTGGTAGACGTTCAGGGTTGGGATCGACATGACGCCGTACTTGGCGGCCGTGCCCGGGTTCTCGTCGATGTTGAGCTTGACGATCTCGATCTTGTCGCCGTACTCGGCGGCGATCGCCTCGAGCGACGGCGCGATCTGGCGGCAGGGACCGCACCAGGCGGCCCAGAAGTCCACCAGCACGGGCTTGTCGCTCTTGAGGACGTCCTGCTCGAAGGAGTCGTCGGTCACGTTCTTCAGGGTGCCGGCCACGGCGGGCTCCTTAATTCGTTGTTGCGGTGGGGCGGACGGGGTGATCAGACGGTGGCAGCCGTGGTGGCCGCCTCGCTGTCCGCGAGGGCAGCGAGGTAGCGCTCGGCGTCGAGGGCGGCGGAGCAGCCGGTACCGGCCGCGGTGATCGCCTGGCGGTACGTGTGGTCGACGACGTCACCGGCGCCGAAGACACCGGTCAGGTTCGTCCGGGTCGACGGGGCGGCGACCTTCAGGTAGCCCTCTGCGTCGAGGTCGAGCTGACCCTTGAATAGTTCGGTACGCGGGTCGTGGCCGATCGCGATGAACAGACCGGTCACCGGAAGCTCCGAGGTCTCGCCGGTCTTCAGGTTCCGCAGCGTCAGACCGGCGAGCTTCGGGTCGCCCTTGATCTCGGCGACCTCGCTGTCCCACACGAACTTGATCTTCGGGTCGGCGAAGGCGCGCTCCTGCATCGCCTTGGAGGCGCGCAGGCTGTCCCGGCGGTGCACGATGGTCACGGACTTGGCGAAGCGCGAGAGGAAGGTGGCCTCCTCCATCGCGGTGTCGCCACCACCGATCACGGCGATGTCCTGGTCCTTGAAGAAGAAGCCGTCACAGGTCGCACACCAGGAGACGCCGCGTCCGGAGAGCGCGTCCTCGTTGGGAAGCCCGAGCTTGCGGTGCTGCGAGCCCGTCGTGACGATGACGGCCTTGGCGCGGTGCACCGTACCGGCGGTGTCGGTGACGGTCTTGATGTCGCCCGTCAGATCGACGGCGACGACGTCGTCCGGGACCAGCTCGGCGCCGAAGCGCTCGGCCTGGGCGCGCATGTTGTCCATCAGCTCCGGACCCATGACGCCGTCCTGGAAGCCCGGGAAGTTCTCCACCTCGGTGGTGTTCATGAGCGCACCGCCCGCGGTGACGGCGCCCTCGAAGACCAGCGGCTTCAGCGACGCGCGCGCGGTGTAGAGCGCCGCCGTGTAGCCGGCGGGCCCGGACCCGATGATGATCACGTTACGGACGTCGCTCACGGCTTCATTCCTCGTCTCTGGAGACTGCTGGTACCGGTGGGAGCCTGTCTCAGTACTCTCACCCCACCCAACGGATCCTAAGGGGCTTCAATTCCCGCTGTGTCCGGGCACACGGGGACGGGTTCCCGTACGAGAGTTCAGGACCGGGTGTAGGAGCGTGTCAGCAGCAGCTTGCCGGGCTTCGGGGAGGCCTGCTTCGCACAGGTGGCGTCGACGATGTGAGCCGTCACCTTCGTGCTGTCGGCGGGGTCGGCGACCACGAGGAGGAAGGCGTCCTTCCCCTGATACGTGCCGGCTTTGGCGCCGAGGAGCGGGCCGGTCTCCCCGGCCCCCTGCTCGACGCAGTCCGGAACGGGAGGCGTGGGTGTCATGAAGGTGCCGACGCCGCCGGAGTCGGTCTCGGTGTCCTGCGACTGCGCGCCCCAGGGCTTCTCACCGCTGGAGGGAGTCGCCGCCTTCTTGTTCTTGGCGAGGAGGTCCGACACCTCGGTCCGCAGCGTCGGCTCGGCGAAGGTGTCCTGCGCGCTGGACGCCGGCCGGTGGGCGTTCGGAGGGTTCTTGTCGGAGCCGTCGTCGCCCAGCGTCTGCACGAGGATGACACTCACTCCCAGCGCGGCGGCCGCGAAGGCGGTGCCGAGGAGCGCGACCGTACCGCGCCGCCCGCGCTTGGCCCGACGAGGGCGGCCTGGTCCGGTCGCGGCGCGCGGGCGCCCCGAGGGCCGGTCGGCCGTCGATGTTTCACGTGAAACATGGGGCTGGGGAGCGGCGGTGCCGGCGTCCTCGTCGGGCGCGGTGGCGCTCAGCAGAGCTTCCGCCGCCAGGGCCGCGTCGATCCTGCCGGCCACATCGTCCGGCATGCGGGGAGGGCCGGGCAGGGTGCCGAGCAGTCCGCGGATCTCCTCCAGGGAGTCGTACACGTCGGCGCAGAGCGCACAGTCGTCCAGGTGCCGCCGTACGTCCTCGGAGCGGGACGGCGGGAGCAGACCCTCGGTGAGGTCGGAGATCTCCGCGACGTCCGGGTGCCCGGCCTTGTCCGTCGTGGATGTCACGCTCGCCCACCTCCGCCCTTCACAGCAGTCGAATCGCTCGGTCCCCCGTCACGGGGTCCCGTCCCGTGCGGTCCCGCTGCCGGTGGGACGGATGTCCCCGGCGACCGGTTCCTTCCCCCGCCCGACTTCCTGGCCCCCTCGTCACCGCCGCTCTCCGCGCGGAGATGCGTGAGGAGGGGGAGGAGTCTGGCTCTGCCGCGGGCGCAGCGGCTTTTTACCGTGCCGGTCGGCACATCGAGCACCCGGGCCGCCTCCGCCACGGGGTAGCCCTGCATGTCCACCAGTACGAGGGCGGCACGCTGGTCGGCCGGGAGCGTGCTCAGCGCGGCTATGAGTTCACGGTGGAGGTCGTTGCGCTCGGCCGGGGCGGAGGCCGACTCGTGCGGTTCGAGGAGCTGCTCCAGGCGCTGGGTGTCGTCGACGGGGGAGGTCCGCCTCGACGCGGCTTTGCGCGCCCGGTCCAGACAGGCGTTCACCGTGATGCGGTGCAGCCAGGTCGTGACGGCCGACTGCCCGCGGAAGGTGTGGGCGGCCCGGTAGGCGGAGACGAGGGCGTCCTGGACGGCGTCAGCGGCCTCCTCGCGGTCTCCGAGCGTCCGCAGGGCCACGGCCCAGAGGCGGTCGCGGTGACGCCGCACCAGCTCGCCGAAGGCCTCGGGGTCGCCGTCCACATGACGGGCCAGGAGGTCCTGATCACTTACGCCACCGAACACGGCTTCGTCGGCCATCGGACCCCCTCCCCCTCGTCGCCGGCCGTCAGCCGGTGAACTTCACGTCCGTGATGGCCTGCTTGTATCCGGCGCCGCTGTACTGGTCCTTGCCCGAATAGGGGGCCGCCGTGATCCACACCAGGACGTATCGCGCGTCGACGGCCTTGTCCGTGGCGATCTTCAGCTGCCGGCCGGAGGTGGTGCCGGTGGCGATCTTCCTCATGGAGTCGACGGGAGCGGAGGACGACATGGAACCGGCGGCGTACAGCGACACCGTCGTGTGGTCGCCGCCGTAGTTCAGAGCTATCGACGCGGCCGAGACGCTCTGCGTGGAACCGAGGTCGTAGACGATGCCCACACCCTGCTTGTAGGGCGCCAGTGTGGGTCCGCCGGTGTACGAATACGTCCGCCAGTACGTCGTGCTGTCGCCGTCGTAGGTGAGCCGTACGTCGGCCGGATGCTGCGGCTTCCCGTCCGGGTAGTACTCCTGCGCGTCCTTGATCGCGATCGGCCTGACCGGCTTCGTCTTGTCGCCGTTCTTGTCGTTGCCGTCGGTCGTGTGTGTCTGCTTGGTGTCGTCGGACTTGTTGCCCCGGTCCATGAGCGCGTCGGCCAGCTGCCAACTGCCCAGTCCCAGCGCGGCGATGAGGAGCGCGGACACGGCCCACTTGAGGGCCTTGCCGGTGCGGCTCTGCAACGGAGGCGGCGGGGCCGTCACGGGCTGGCCAGCGCCGGGAGGGGACGGGCGGCCGTAGGTGCCCTGCTGGTACGAGGTGCGCTGGTACTCGGGCGGGGCGGTGAACGCGGGCTCCGGCGGGCGGATGCGGGGCATCTCGCCGATCGCCTTCACCAGCTCCTCGGGCGTGGTGCACGGCGACTCGTGACGTGAGGCGGTCGCGCCGTCGTTGGCGAGCGCGCGCATGGCCAGCTCCGACAGCCCGCGGTGCACTCCGGCACGCACCTGGTCGGGGGCGATCAGGCCGACGTCCTTGGGCAGGCCCGAGAGACCGTAGGCGTCGCTCTCGTACGGCCAGCGCTGAGTGAGCGAGGCGTACAGCAGCGCGCCGATCGCCTCGGTGTCGGTGCGCTGCGGGGTATCCGAACTGATCCCGCGCAGTGCGGCGTTCACGGCGAGCCCGCGGATGCGCCACTGTCCGGACGACGTGCGCAGCACGGCCCCCGGCGTGAGACGCAGATGCGCGAGGCCCTCGCGGTGCGCGGCCGCCATGGCCTGGGAGACCTGACTGACCATCTGGTAGGCCTCGTGCACCTCAAGGGGGCCCGAGGCGAGGAGCGCGGTCAGCTCCGTGGCGTCCGGCAGCCACTCGTGGACCACGTAGACGAGGTCGTTCTCCTCGACGGCGTCCAGGACCTGGACGAAGCGGGGGTCGCCCAGCAGGGCGGAGGAACGGGCCGCCGCGAGCACCGAGCGGGCGCGCGGATGGTCGGCCGGCAGGAGGTGGACACCGACGGCACGGCGGAGCTTCTCGTCCACCGCGCGCCAACTGCTGAAACCGTCCAGACGGGTGACGCACTCCTCCAGGCGGTAGCGCCTGGCGAGTTTGTGACCACTGTGCAGTTCGGGCGGTGAGGCCTTTCCGGGACTCTCGGTCCCGCCGCTCCCCTGTGCCTCTTCGCTGTCCGTTTCCCGCTCCCGGTCCTGGGCCACCCCGTCGGACGTGGACTGGTCCGCCTTCGCGGTCAGCGGCTCGTCGCCGCTGTTGTCTGCCACGTCGACGGCAGACGTGCTCCGTTCCGCCACCGTCGTCCCTGCCTCCCCATCCGTTGCGCACTGTCCGACGCAGAAACCAATTGTGCCCACAGTCCGGCGCTATGCACGACACGCGGCGGCGGACGATGGTTGTGCGCGTACCCCCGCCTCAGCGCCCCAGGCGCCCGCGGACCATTCCGACCAGTGAATTGAGCTCTTCGATACGCATCTTGCGTGCCGCGACGTAGAAGACGCCCAGCAGCGCGATCGATCCGGCGACGAGTGCCGCGATCGAGCCGAACACTCCGTGGCCGAGAACCCGGGTGATCGCGAAGCCGACGGCCCCGCCCACGACGGCGCCCGGGACGGAGGCGAGGCACAGACGCGCGTACGTCCGCAGCACGCGGGCGCCGTCCAGGTCGCCGTCCAGCCGCCTGCGCAGGCGCTGCCAGGCCACTCCGACGCCCACGGCGTAGGCCAGACCGTACGCGCCGGCCATGCCGACGACCGCCCACTGGGCGGGCAGCACCACGTAACAGACGGCGGACGCGGCGGCGTTGACGCCGGCCACGATGACTGTGTTGTAGAAGGGCGTGCGGGTGTCCTCGTAGGCGTAGAAGCCGCGCAGGACCACGTACTGCACCGAGAACGGGATGAGGCCGAGCGCGAAGGCCATGAGCACGTAGCCCTGGGACACGGCGGCGTGGGGCCCGCTGGACCCGAACAGCAGGGTGCACATGGGGATGCCGAGCGCGAGGAACATGAACGACACCGGGACGATGGCCACCGCCGAAGTCCGCAGTCCCTGCGAGATGTCGTCGCGGACGGCGCCCGGGTCACCGTCGTGGGCCGCGCGCGAGATCCGCGGAAGCATCGCCGCCATGACCGACACCGTGATGATCGCCTGCGGCATGCCCCAGATGAGCTGGGCGTTGGAGTAGGCCAGGATGCCTGTTCCGCCCTTGCCCGAGGCCTTCTGCGCGGCGGTCGCGAGCTGGGTGACGACAAGGACGCCCGCCTGGTTGGCGAGGACGAAGAGCACGGTCCATTTGGCGAGGTGGACGGCCTTTCCGAGACCGTGCCCGCGCCAGTCGAAGCGCGGCCGGAACCGGAAGCCGGCCTCCCGCAGGTAGGGAACCATCGCACCGGCCTGCACGACCAGACCGAGCAGGGTGCCGATGCCCAGGAGGCGGACACCGTCCGGCGGAATGTTGGTGACTTCCATGCCGGAGTGCCGCGCGGTGCCGTAGACCCAGAGGAACGTCCCGAAGGTGAAGATCATCACGATGTTGTTCAGGACCGGGGTCCACATCATCGCGCCGAACTTCCCGCGGGCGTTGAGGATCTGGCCCATGACCACGTGGACGCCCATGAAGAAGATCGTGGGCAGGCAGTACCGGGTGAAGGTGACCGCCACGTTGTTGGCCGCCGGGTTGCTCGCGATGGAGTCCGACATCAACTGGATCAGCAGCGGCGCGATGAAGACGGCGACGGTGACGATCACACCGAGCGCGACCATGACGAGCGTCAGCAGGCGGTTGGCGTACGCCTCGCCGCCGTCGTCGTCCTCCTTCATGGACCGCACGAGCTGCGGCACGAAGACGGAGTTGAGTCCGCCGCCGACCGTCAGGATGTAGATCATCGTCGGCAGCGTGTACGCCACGGTCCAGGCGTCACCGAGCGTCGCGGCGCCGAGGGCGGCCGTGATGATCATGGTGCGCACGAAGCCGGTGAGACGGGACACCAGCGTGCCCGCCGCCATCACCGCACTGGACTTCAGCAGGTTGGAGGCCCGGCCGCCCGACTTCGCCGGAGCTACCACCGGGGGCTCGGCGACCGGCGGAACCGGCGCGGGCGCCGGAGCGGGGACAGCGGCCGGGGCGTAGGAGTTGCGGGCGCCGCCCTGCTGCTGGTCGCGGAAGAGATGCGCGAAGGCGTCGGGCTCGTGCCCGTCCGCGCCGGCCTGGGTCACCAGATCGTCCACCCCCACGTACTGCGTGGTCCGGGCGTCGTCGCCGTACGGCAGGTGCCGCGTCGGTCCGGCCGGCTCTGGCGGGGGCGTCTGGGCCCACACCCGCGGGTCGGGTGCGTACTGCGGCGTGGGCGGCTGGGCGTAGAGCGGCTGCTGATGCTGGTAATAGGGGCCGGGCGGCGGCGGAGGGTGCGCGGCACGGTCGTAGAGCGCCTCCGTCACCGGGTCCTGAGCCGAGAGGTCCTGTCCCCGGTAGGGATCCTGGTCGTAGGCGTCCTGGAGGTACATGTCCGCGGGATGCCCCGGCTGCGTCTGGCCCGCCTCCGGCGTGCCTTCGGGGTAGCCGGAGCGGCCCGCGTCCTGGTACGGGTACTCCTCGGGATAACCCGAGGGCCCCGCGCCCTCGCCGCGGTCACCGTCGTACGGCGCGTTCATGGTTACCCCACCTCATCGTCCCCGGGCCCACCGGCCACGACATCGCTCAACGGTCCACTCTCTCACCCGTGCCGGACGGGTCGGTGCTTTCCGGAGCGGTGTCCGGCGTCGGGTCACTCGGGTGCCCCGGGTCGTCCGCCCCCGGTTCCGGGCCGGACGTGCTCTCAGGAACGGCCCCGGAGCCCTCGGCGTCCTCAGTCTCCACGGTGCCGTCCGTGTCCTTGTTCACGCCCTCCGCGTCGGGACCGTCCTCCGGTCCCTGCTCCGATCCCCCCTCTGCCTGCTCGGCGGCGGCCCGCTTGCGCTGCGTGTACATCCGGAAGCCGGCGAGCACGAGGAGCAGCACACCGCCGCCGATGACGAGCATGACCGTGGAGGTGATCTCGGTGACCTTGACCTCGAAGGGCACCGGGGAGCCGTAGGGCTGCCCGTCCTCCGTGTAGAGCTGGGCGACGACCTGTACCGGGCCGTTGGCCTTGGTGGAGGTGGTGAACTTCACCGACTGACTGTGCTCACCCGCGACCCTGATCGGCTGCTCGCTGTACGGGCCGTTGCCGATCTTGAGGCGGGTCGGCTGCTGCGAGGTGAGACGCAGCACGAGGTGGCCGACACCCTGGACCAGGTTGTTCTGGACGGTCACGGGGATGGTGGCGCTGCGGCCGGAGAGCTTCGCGTCGGACTTCTGGATGAGGCGCACCAGCCCGGTGAGCCCGTCCAGGTACGACTCCACACCGTCGCGGAAGGTCGCCGCCTCGGCGGGGCGACCGCGCCAGGACGTCGACATCCCCCGGTCGATGGCCAGGCCGAACGGAGTGACCACACGTGATTTGTCGGTGAGGATCACCTGGAACTTGTCGAGCTTGCCCTGCGTGCCCTGCATCCAGTCGAACGCGGAGACGGGCAACTGCTGCCTCTTCAGCGACCGCGGGTACTGGGAGGCGGAAGGGACCCTCGTGGTGGCGCCCGGGTCCGGCTTGGCCTTGGCGGCGGCGGCCAGTCCCTGGGACTCCGACCAGTTCCCCTGCTGGAGCGCCTTCAGCGCCTCGGCCATGGTCTGTGCCTGGCCGGCCGTGGGCATGCGCTGCGGTGCGACGACGATGCTGCGCTGGTCCGCGTCCTGGAGATTGATCATCAGGCTCTGGGCGAGGAACTTCTGCACGGCGAGGGTGGAGTTCTCGGCCTTGATCATGTCGCCCTGGAACGCGGTCGACAGCCGCTCGTCCGCGACCACCGCGGTCGTGCCGCCGCCGATGGGTCGGGCCGCGCTCGGCGTGTAGGTCAGGCCGCCCGTCTCGCTCAGGCTGTCGCTGCGGGCGATCACCTTGTCCGCGCCCGCCGACGTCGCCACGTCCACGATCGACGGGTCGATCGCGCCGTCCACCGGCCAGGCGAAGTCCGTGCTGGGCTTCACGTGGACGATCGATTCCACCGTGTCGGCCGCCACGGCGGTGGCGTTCTTGAGGTGGCTCAGGGAGCCGGTGGTCTTCCTGCCGTTATGGGCGAGGGAGGCGATGTCGGGGTCGGCGAAGGGGAGCGCGACGATCTTCTGGCCCTGGACCGTCTTCTCCAGCTTGTCGAGCCAGTCCTTGGCCAGGGCACGGTTGCGGTCGCTGCCGGCGACGGTCGTGCCGTCGGCCTGCTGGATGCGGTAGCCGCCTCTCATGGCGTCGACCGAGGCCAGTACATCCGGGTCCAGCACCCAGGTCACGTCGAGTCCGCTGCCCAGGGACAGGAGCTGGTCCAGCCGGCCGCCCGGGGCGATCTCCTTGGCCAGGTCGTCGTTCTTGAAGACGCGTGTCTGCTGTTCGTCCGAGCCGGTCTCGGCGGTGAGGTGGACCGGGGAGATCAGCGGCCAGAGGAACGTCGTCTTCGTCTTCGTGTCCGCCGACTCCGGCTGCCACGGGAGGAACGTCCGCTTGATGCCGAGCACCTGGTCCCACGGCTGGGTGGTGGTCCGGCCCGTGAGCGAGACACCGAGCTGGTAGACCCCGTCGTCGCCGAGGTCGAGGTCCTTGACGGGTACCGAGATGCTGAAGTTCTCGGAGTTGCCGGCGCCGAGCCGGTCGACCTTCTGGACGTACTTGCCGCCGACCTCCATCGCGTCCAGGCCCGGCTGGAAGCTGGTGAGCTTCGCCGCGGTGTCGATGGCGGAGCGCGTGGTCAGGGGGGAGGAGCCCACGCGGATCCCCACGTGGGCATCCGTGACCGTCTGCTTGCTTCTGTTGGTGACCGAACCCGAGACCGTGACCGTGTCGCCGTCGGTGGGGACGCTGGGGGTCAGCGAGGCGATGCTGATGTCCACCCCGCCCGACCCTGCCGCGGTGGCCGCGGAGGCCTTCTCGACGGCCTGTGCGGGCGTGCCGAGGGGGAGCTGGAGCAGCCCGGCCAGCAGCGGCGCCCCGGCCAGCAGCGCACCGCCGCGCCGGAGCCACCGACGGGCAGGAGAGGGACTCGTCCCCTGGAAGTCTGCCGCCTCGGCCACGCGCTCGCCCGTCCCTCGTCGTCGTCAGTGGTCGTCGGAATGTGCGTCCACGCATGGTAACGATGCGCGCTGAGGGTAAGTGCCGCGGAGTGGTCCACAAGATCGCCACAGGGCGCCGACTGTCCTGTATGTGGGCCTATCGATGCCCGGAAAACAGGGGACGCCGGTACAAGTTTTATCGAGGCGCTTCCCGGCGTCCGGGCCACGTACCCTTTTCTGTTGTGCCGAACGCCAATGAAGACAATCCCAGTGCCCTGAGTCAGGTGCAGCTCCGCGCGGTGAGTGAACTGCTGCGGGTGTCCCCTGTCGCCGACGAACTCGCCCGCCGTTTCCAGCAGGCCGGGTTCTCGCTCGCCCTGGTCGGCGGCTCGGTCCGGGACGCGCTCCTCGGCCGGCTCGGCAATGACCTGGACTTCACGACGGACGCCCGGCCCGAGGACGTACTGAAGATCGTCCGGCCCTGGGCCGACGCCGTCTGGGAGGTCGGGATCGCCTTCGGCACCGTGGGAGTGCAGAAGGGCGCCCGGGTGGGCGACACGGAGCAGACGTTCGAGATCGAGATCACGACCTACCGCTCCGAGGCGTACGACCGGACCTCGCGCAAGCCCGAGGTGTCCTACGGCGACTCCATCGAGGAGGACCTCGTCCGTCGGGACTTCACGGTGAACGCGATGGCCGTCGCGCTGCCGGAGAAGGAGTTCATCGACCCGCACGGCGGCCTGGAGGACCTGGCCGCCCGGGTCCTGCGCACCCCCGGCACCCCGGAGGCATCCTTCTCCGACGACCCCCTGCGCATGATGCGGGCCGCACGGTTCGCCGCACAGCTCGATTTCGAGGTCGCGCCCGAGATCATCGCGGCCATGACGGACATGGCCGGACGTATCGAGATCGTCTCGGCGGAGCGCGTACGGGACGAGCTGAACAAGCTCATCCTCTCCGCCCACCCCCGCAAGGGCCTCACGCTGCTCGTGGACACCGGCCTCGCCGAGCACGTGCTGCCCGAGCTTCCCGCGCTGCGGCTGGAGAGGGACGAGCACCACCGGCACAAGGACGTGTACGAGCACACGCTGATCGTCTTGGAGCAGGCGATGGCGCTGGAGGAGGACGGACCCGACCTGGTGCTCCGGCTCGCCGCGCTGCTGCACGACATCGGCAAGCCGCGGACCCGTCGCTTCGAGAGCGACGGCCGGGTCTCGTTCCACCACCACGAGGTCGTCGGCGCCAAGATGACCAAGAAGCGGATGACGGCCCTCAAGTACTCGAACGACCTCGTGAAGGACGTCTCCCGTCTGGTCGAACTGCACTTGCGCTTCCACGGCTACGGCACCGGCGAGTGGACCGACTCGGCCGTGCGGCGCTACGTCCGGGACGCGGGACCGCTCCTCACCCGCCTTCACAAGCTGACTCGCTCCGACTGCACCACGCGGAACAAGCGCCGCGCCGCCGCGCTCTCCCGTGCCTACGACGGGCTGGAGGACCGCATCGCCCAGCTCCAGGAGCAGGAGGAGCTCGACGCGATCCGGCCCGACCTCGACGGCAACCAGATCATGGAGATCCTGGGCATCGGCCCCGGCCCCGCGATCGGCCAGGCGTACAAGTTCCTGCTGGAGCTGCGCCTGGAGAACGGCCCGATGGACCACGACGCCGCGACATCCGCGCTCAAGGAGTGGTGGGCCGAGCAGGGCTGAGCTGAGGGGTGCTGTCAGGCGTCGATGTTTCACGTGAAACATCGACGCCGGGACAACGCGGAGGGGCGGTGTTTCACGTGAAACACCGCCCCTCCGCGCATCCGGCTCCGCGGGTTACTTGTTGTCCCCCAGGCAGAGCGTGAAGGAATCGCCCGTCTCCTTCCACGTCAGCGTCGCCGTCGTGCCCTTGACGCTCTGGCACGTGAGCTGCGGGATCGAAGCGCCGTCCGCCTTCTTGAGCACCTTGTGGGTGGCCTTGGAGTCCGTGCAGTCGACCTGCACCACGTCCGGGTCACTGCCGGTGCCCTTGTTGTAGAGGCAGTCGCCGACGGCGAGCTTCTTGGCGTCCTCGCTGTCCTTGCTGAGCAGGTAGCCGCCGAGGACGAGGACGGCGACCACGACGCCCACGATGAGGCGCAGGTAAGGCTTGATGCCGCGCTTCTGCTGCTGCGGGAGCGGGGCGAAGCCGGCCGTCTGCTGCTGGGGGAAGCCCGGCTGGCCCGGCTGCTGCGGGTAGCCCTGCGGCGGCTGCTGGGGGTAGGGGGCCTGGCCCTGGGGCGGAGGACCGTAAGGCTGCTGGTCCTGAGCGAACGGGTTCTGGCCCGGAGGCGGCGGTGTGGTCACTGGGAAATCCCCCCATTGGAACGCTGGCGCGTGGCGCGTATAAGACCCACGTAAGTTATCCGGCCCCAGTGACAACGCGGCAGTCAGGACCGGCTCTGTGGCACTGATGTGACAGTTACCGGAGTTCAAAGCGGGCCATAGCCGCCGCAATGGACGCGTAGATCACGGCGACCGTCGCGACGAGCGTCGTCGAGCGGCCGTCGTGCGGCAGCATCAGGGCGGCGACCCCGGCCGCCGCGACGAACGCCACGTTGAACAGGACGTCGTAGACGGAGAAGATCCGGCCGCGGAAGCCGTCGTCGACCGAGGACTGCACGATCGTGTCCGTCGCGATCTTCGCGCCCTGTGTGGTCACTCCCAGCACGAACGCGGCGACCAGCATCGGGGTAGGCGCGAATGGGAGACAGAGCGCGGGTTCCAGGACCGCGGCGGCGCCGGCGCAGACCGCGATCCAGCGGCCGGGACCCAGCCGCCCGGCCGCCCAAGGCGTCACCACGGCGGCGACGAAGAAGCCCGCCCCCGACACGCCCACGGCGACCCCCAGGAGAGCGAGCCCGTCGTCCGAACCCGACGCCCACGCGTAGCGGCAGAGCATCAGCAGCATGACGGTCAGGGCGCCGTAGCAGAAGCGCATCAGCGTCATGGCCAGCAGCGCCCAGGCGGCCTCCCGTCGCCGGGGCCGCGCGAGGTGACGTACGCCGGCCGCGAGGCCACGTGCCGTACTGGTCAGGGCCTTGGCCAGACGCGGATGGACCGACTCGCGATCGGGCCCGAGGAGTTCCGCGGCGATGCGCGCGGCGGCGAGGGCGGCGCAGAGGTACAGGGCCGCTCCGACGAGGACCACCACCGCGTCGGAGTCCGCGACGAGGAGCCGTACGCCGAACGCGAGGCCACCGCCCATGGTCGCGGCCAGCGTTCCCGCCGTAGGCGAAAGGGAGTTGGCCAGCACGAGGCGATCCGCGTCGACGACCCGGGGCAGAGCTGCGGAGAGCCCGGCCAGGACGAAGCGGTTGACCGCGGTGACGCAGAGCGCCGCGACGTAGAAGAGCCAGTCGGGGACGTGGCTCAGCATCAGGGCGGCGGTCGCGCAGGCGAGAGCGGCGCGCAGGAGATTGCCGTACAGAAAAACCTGCCGGCGCCGCCAGCGGTCCAGCAGGACCCCGGCGAAGGGGCCGATGAGGGAGTACGGGAGCAACAGGACGGCCATCGCGGAGGCGATGGAGGCCGCCGAGGTCTGGTTCTCCGGGGAGAAGACGACGTAGGTGGCGAGCGCGACCTGGAAGACACCGTCCGCGCCCTGCGACAACAGCCGTACGCCGAGCAGGCGTCTGAATCCCCGCAGGCGCAGGAGCACGCGCAGGTCACGCACGACAGCCATGGGGCACAGCCTCACATACGGGGAAGGTCCCCGGGCACAGTGCCCGGGGACCTCCGACAGCAAGCACGGAAAGTGCCGTGCTTTAGCGCTCGACCTCGCCCTTGATGAACTTCTCGACGTTCGCGTAGGCCTCGTCGTCGAAGTACTGGACCGGCGGGGACTTCATGAAGTAGCTCGACGCGGAGAGGATCGGGCCGCCGATGCCGCGGTCCTTGGCGATCTTCGCGGCGCGCAGGGCGTCGATGATGACACCGGCCGAGTTCGGGGAGTCCCAGACCTCGAGCTTGTACTCGAGGTTCAGCGGGACGTCACCGAAGGCGCGGCCCTCGAGGCGGACGTACGCCCACTTGCGGTCGTCGAGCCAGGCCACGTAGTCCGAGGGACCGATGTGGACGTTCTTCTCGCCCAGGTCGCGGTCGGGGATCTGCGAGGTGACGGCCTGCGTCTTGGAGATCTTCTTCGACTCGAGGCGGTCGCGCTCCAGCATGTTCTTGAAGTCCATGTTGCCGCCGACGTTGAGCTGCATGGTGCGCTCAAGACGGACACCGCGGTCCTCGAACAGCTTCGCCATCACACGGTGCGTGATGGTCGCGCCGACCTGCGACTTGATGTCGTCGCCGACGATCGGGACACCGGCCTCGGTGAACTTGTCGGCCCACTCCTTGGTGCCGGCGATGAAGACCGGGAGGGCGTTGACGAAGGCGACCTTGGCGTCGATGGCGCACTGGGCGTAGAACTTCGCCGCGTCCTCGGAACCGACGGGCAGGTAGCAGACGAGGACGTCGACCTGCTTGTCCTTGAGGATCTGGACGATGTCGACCGGCTCCTCGGCGGACTCCTCGATGGTCATGCGGTAGTACTTACCGAGACCGTCCAGGGTGTGACCGCGCTGGACCGTGACGCCCTTGTTCGGGACGTCGCAGATCTTGATGGTGTTGTTCTCGCTGGCACCGATGGCGTCCGAGAGGTCGAGGCCGACCTTCTTCGCGTCGACGTCGAAGGCGGCGACGAACTCGACGTCACCGACGTGGTAGTCGCCGAACTGGACATGCATCAGGCCGGGGACCTTGGTCGCCGGGTCGGCGTCCTTGTAGTACTCGACGCCCTGAACCAGCGAGGCGGCGCAGTTGCCCACGCCGACGATGGCTACGCGAACCGAACCCATTCCGGTTGCTCCCTGTGTGTATCGGTGAAACCCCGAACGGGCCTCACGTGGTGGTGTCGTCGGACGGATCCGGCCGGGTGCTGTCCCGGTGCCGGGGCAGGCCGCCCGTCTCTCCAGATGTGTTGTCCTGCTGAGCGGAGCCTTCGGAGGCGGAAGACTTGATGTCCCGTCCGGCTCGCTCGCTCTCGATGAGCTCGTTCAGCCAGCGCACTTCGCGCTCCACGGACTCCATTCCGTGGCGCTGGAGCTCAAGCGTGTAGTCGTCGAGGCGCTCCCGGGTGCGCGCCAGTGAGGCGCGCATCTTCTCCAGGCGCTCCTCCAGACGGCTGCGTCGACCCTCCAGTACGCGCATGCGTACGTCGCGTGACGTCTGCCCGAAGAAGGCGAAGCGAGCCGCGAAGGTCTCGTCCTCGTAGGCGTCGGGGCCTGTCTGCGCGAGAAGTTCCTCGAAGTGATCCTTACCTTCTGCCGTCAACCGGTAGACGATCTTGGCGCGACGTCCCGCGAGCGTGGCCGTGAGGGCGTCTTCGGGTGTGGATCCTGATTCCTCGATCAACCAGCCGTTGGCGACCAGCGTCTTGAGGCAGGGGTAGAGCGTGCCGTAACTGAAGGCGCGGAAGACGCCCAGTGACGTGTTGAGTCGTTTACGCAGCTCATAGCCGTGCATCGGGGACTCGCGGAGCAGGCCGAGTACGGCGAACTCGAGGATCCCGGCACGTCGGCTCATCGTCGCCTCCTCCCTGTCGCTGCCTCGTCGACACGTCTTTATGCCGTGCTGATGTATCGACTCGATACATCAGCACGATAGAACGCCTCTGCGGTCGCGACAAGAGGGGCCATGGTGAACGGCGTCACATCACCGATTCATACGAAGCAAGTTGCCTGATTTGGGGTGAACTTCGGCGCTAGGCGGGTTTTGACGGTGCGTAGTCTGTGCGGCATGCACACCACCGGGAACCGAGTGACGACTGAGGACGTCATCGTCTTCGGTGTAGTACGGGTGAATGCGCGATCGGCCGCATCCGTACTTCGGGGGGACCGGAAACCAGCCGCCGTTTCCAGGCGCGCAAAGGTGCGCCTGCCCGAGGAGTAATCGTTCGATGAGCGAGCACCGTCGCAAACCGCCGCAGCCGCAGGGCGGCGGACGTGCCGCGGCCCGACGCGGTCAGCCCGACCCGTCCGCAGGCCGCCGCGCGGCACCGCGAGGCGCCACCGGGTCTCCTTCCGATTCCTACGGCCCGGGGGGTGAAGAGCGCCCGTACGGCAGCCGTGCCGAAGCACGCCGAGCCGCGCAGAGAGGCGGCGGCAGGCGTCGTGCCGCCGATGGCGCCGGACGTGGCGGCCCCGGAGGCGGGGGCGGCCGGCGTGGCGGACCTCCGGGCCCCAGCGGTCCCGGACGAGGACGTGGCCGCACGCCCGAGCCTTCCGGGAGGCGCATCATCGACTACCCGCGCGCCGGCAAGTACGGCGCGGCGCGCTGGGTGCCGTCGTGGAAGCTCGTGACGGGTCTCTTCGTCGGGTTCTGCGGCAGCCTCATCGCCGTGGCCGGCGTGGCGTACGCCCTGGTCGGCATCCCGGACGTGGCCAAGACGGCGAAGGCCCAGAACAACGTCTACTACTGGGCGAACGGCGATCAGATGGTCGCCACGGGTGGCGAGACCAACCGCCAGATCATCAGTTATGCGCAGATCCCCAAGGAGATGCGCTTCGCGGTGATGTCGGCGGAGAACAAGACGTTCGAGTCGGACAGCGGCGTCGACCCGATGGGTATCGCCCGCGCCTTCGTGAACATGGCCAAGGGCGGTCAGACGCAGGGTGGCTCGACCATCACCCAGCAGTACGTGAAGAACGCGATGCTGGACGATCAGTCCCAGACGGTCTCCCGCAAGTTCAAGGAGCTGTTCGTCTCCATCAAGGTCGGCGCCTCGATGCCGAAGGACGACATCATGGCCGGCTACCTGAACTCGGCCTACTACGGGCGCAACGCCTATGGCATCCAGGCCGCGGCACGGGCCTACTTCGACAAGGACGCCACAGAGCTGAACGCGAGCCAGTGCGCGTTCCTGGCGGCCGTGCTGAAGGGCGCCACGTACTACGACCCCGCCGGTGCACCGTCGATCGACCCGACCGCCACGGCGCAGGCCAACAGCAAGCGTGCCGAGGCCCGCTGGAAGTGGATTCTCGACGAAGAGGTCAAGGACGGCCGCCTGAGCCAGGCGGAGCGGAGCAAGTACACCAAGTTCCCGAAAGTCCGGAGCCCGCGGTCCAACGCCGCACTGGGCGGACAGATCGGCTACCTGGTCGACCTGGCCAACTCGTACATCGTCAACAACAGCGACAAGACCGGCATCACCCAGACCAAGCTGAGGCAGGGCGGCTACGAGATCCACACGACCTTCGACAAGAGGAAGGTCGACGCCCTTGAGGCCGCGGTGAAGAAGGTTCAGAAGGCCAACATCAAGCCTGACCTGCGCCCCAAGACGGACAAGTACGTCCAGTTCGGCGGAGCGTCCGTCAATCCGGCGAGCGGTGCGATCGAGGCCATCTACGGTGGTGCCGACGCGACGAAGCACTTCACCAACAACGCCGACCAGACCGGTGCCCAGGTCGGGTCCACGTTCAAGCCGTTCGTCCTGGCCGCGGCCATGACGTGGGGGGTCAAGGACCCCGACGGTCCCCAGGAGCAGCCGCAGGACGAACGCACCATCGTCTCTCCGAAGAGCCTGTACAGCGGCAAGAACAAGCTGAAGATCAAGGACTACAACGGGACGGACTGGCAGGACGACAAGGGCAGGGAGTGGCTGCAGCAGAACGACGGGCAGCAGTCCTACAACCCGCCCAGCTACCAGATCGACCTGCGTGAGGCGATGCGCGAGTCCGTCAACTCCGCCTATGTCCAACTGGGCATGGATGTCGGCCTGAACAAGGTCAAGGAAGCCGTCCTGGCCGCCGGAATCAAGGAGTCCAGCCTCGCCAGCTCCCGGTTCCCGTCGTTCTCCCTCGGTACCTCGTCCCCGAGCGCGATCCGCATGGCCGGCGCCTACGCCACCTTCGCCGCCAGCGGCAAGCAGCGGGACCCGTACTCGGTCGAGAAGATCACGAGCAAGGACGGCAACGTCTTCCAGCACGAGGACGTCGAGAAGACCGTGGACGCCTTCACCTCGAAGGTCGCCGACAACGTCACCGACGTGCTGAAGACCGTGGTCGAGAAGGGCACCGGCACCAACGCCCGGCTCACGGGCCGTGAGGTGGCGGGCAAGACCGGTACGACGGACGGCAACAAGTCCGCCTGGTTCGTCGGATACACCCCGCAGTTGTCCACGGCGATCGGCATGTACCGCCTGGACGACGACGAGAACAAGAAGAACCGCAAGTTCCTGCAGATGTACGGAACGGGTGGCGAGAAGACCATCCACGGTGCCTCGTTCCCCTCGCAGATCTGGCGGGACTACATGGAGGTCGCGCTCAAGAACCAGAAGGCGGAGCCTTTCCCGAAGCCCGAGGAGATCGGCGAAGTGCTCAACGACACGCCGAGCCCGACGCCGACCCCGACGGTCACGGAGAGCGAGTCCCCGAGCCCGACGCCCACACCGACGCCGAGCGAGACCGAGACGTCACCCTCGCCCACGCCGAGTGAGACCTGCGGCAGGTTCGACTGGAACTGCAACCACGATGGCGGAACGGAGAACGGCGGCACCGACGACGGCGGCACCGACGGAGGCGTGACCTCGACGCCGACGGAGTCCGCGACCGAGGGCGCCAACAGAGGCAACAGCAACGGCAACAACGGCGGTCTCTTCGGAGGAAACGGGTAGCCGTCACCGTGTGTGTTTCACGTGAAACACACCGTTTCACGTGAAACAGGGGCCGCCGCACCGATCAGGTGCGGCGGCCCTCAGCACATTCTTGGGGACGTACGGCAGGATGTGCGCCATGCCCAGTGCAGAGACGACGCGCGTGAGCGCGCACGAGCCGGAGCTGGTGCGGCCGACCAAGGACGACGAGGTCGCCGCCCGCGGCAGCGAGCTGATCGGCGGCCCCATCGGGCGCCGCGCCCTGCTCGGGACGACCTGGTGGACGCCCGTGCGGGTCGTCGCCCTGATCGCGGTCGGCATGTTCGCCCTCGGCATGGTCCAGAAGCTGCCCTGCTACGACGGGGGCTGGTTCTTCGGTGCCAGTTCGCAGTACACGCACGCGTGCTACTCGGACATCCCTCACCTCTACCAGGGCCGTGGATTCGCCGACGGGCTCGTGCCGTACTTCGACAAGCTCCCCGGCGACATGGACTACCTCGAATACCCGGTGCTGACCGGGGTGTTCATGGAGGTAGCGGCCTGGCTCACGCCGGGCGGCGGGAGCATCCAGCACCAGGAGCAGATCTACTGGATGGTCAACGCGGGGATGCTGATGGTGTGCGCGGCGGTCATCGCCGTGTGCGCCGCCCGCACGCACCGCCGGCGCCCCTGGGACGGCCTCCTGGTGGCCCTGGCGCCCGCTTTCGCGCTCACGGCCACCATCAACTGGGATCTGCTCGCCGTGGCCCTCCTGGCGGCTGCCATGCTGATGTGGTCCCGGGGACGCGTTCTGGCCTTCGGTATCCTGGTCGGGCTCGCCACGGCCGCCAAGTTCTATCCGTTCCTGGTGCTCGGGCCGCTCTTCCTGCTGTGCTGGCGGGCCGGCAAGTGGCGTGAGTTCGCGACGGCGCTCCTCGGGGCCGTCGGCGCCTGGCTGGTGGTGAACCTTCCGGTCATGTACTTCGCGCCCGAAGGGTGGTCGAAGTTCTACAGCTTCAGCCGCGAGCGCGGGGTCGACTTCGGTTCGGTCTTCCTGTTCATCTCGCAGTGGCTGAAGATCACGATCACCCCCGAAACCGCCAACACGTGGGCACTGTGCATGATGCTGCTGCTGTGCGCGGGGCTGGCCGCCGTCACGCTCATCGCCCCGCGCCGGCCACGCTTCGCCCAGCTCGCCTTCCTGATCGTCGCGGCCTTCATCCTGACGAACAAGGTCTACTCGCCTCAGTACGTGCTCTGGCTCGTCCCGCTCGCCGCGCTGGCCCGGCCGCGCTGGCGGGACTTCCTGATCTGGCAGGCCTGCGAGGTCGGGTACTTCCTCGGGATCTGGATGTACCTCGCGTACACGACCAGCGGGGACGCCCACAAGGGACTGCCGACCGACGGATACCAAGTCGCGATCGCCGTCCACCTGTTGGGGACGCTCTACCTGTGCGCGGTGGTCCTCCGGGACATCTTCATGCCCGAACGGGACGTGGTGCGGCGCGCCGGTGACGACGATCCATCCGGCGGCGTCCTGGACGGCGCGGAGGACGTTTTCGTCTTGGGCGCAGCGGCCCATCCGCCACGGCACGCGGCGCACTTCGAGGGTCAGCCGCCGGTCGTCGAGTGGGGCGGCCGGAGCGAGCCGCCCGAAGACCGTTCACTCTGAGCGAACATGCCGGGAAGAGGCCAAGGGAAAGGCCGTACACGGGCTCCGTGTACGGCCTTTCCCATGCGCTGGAGCGGTCCGGAGAGCCGGCCGGGACCTCAGCGCTCGACGACGCGGTCGAACTGGGTGGTGGTGTGCCGCAGGTGCGCCACCAGCTCGTCGCCCACCTTCGGCTCGGAGGCGTCGGCGGGCACGAAGAGGATCGACACCTGCATGTGCGGGGGCTCGGCGAACCAGCGCTGCTTGCCCGCCCAGACGAACGGCGACAGGTTCCGGTTCACGGTGGCGAGGCCGGCGCGCGCGACGCCCTTGGCGCGCGGCATGACGCCGTGCAGCGCCTTGGGGGCCTCCAGACCAACCCCGTGCGACGTGCCACCGGCCACGACCACGAGCCAGCCGTCCGAAGCCGCCTTCTGCTGCCGGTAGCCGAAGCGGTCGCCCTTGGCGACGCGCGTGACGTCCAGGACGGCTCCCCGGTACTCGGTGGCCTCGTGGTCCCCCAGCCAGAGCCGGGTACCGATGCGGGCGCGGAAGCGGGTCTGCGGGAACTGCTGCTGGAGCCGGGCGAGTTCGTCGGCCTTGAGGTGGCTGACGAACATCGTGTGCAGCGGCAGGCGGGCCGCACGCAGGCGGTCCATCCAGCCGATGACCTCCTCTACGGCGTCCGAGCCGTCGGTGCGGTCCAGCGGCAGGTGGATCGCGAAACCCTCCAGCCGTACGTTCTCGATGGCGGCGTGCAGATGCGGCAGGTCCTGCTCGCTCACACCATGCCGCTTCATCGAGGACATCACCTCGATGACGACACGGGCGCCCACGAGGCCGTACACGCCGTCGATGGACGACACCGAGCGGATGACACGGTCGGGCAGCGGCACGGGCTCCTCGCCCCGCCGGAACGGCGTGAGGACCAGCAGATCGCCGCCGAACCAGTCCTTGATCCGGGCGGCCTCGTACGTGGTGCCCACGGCGAGGATGTCCGAGCCCATGCGGGTGGCCTCGTCCGCGAGCCGTTCGTGGCCGAAGCCGTAGCCATTGCCCTTGCAGACGGGGACCAGCCCCGGAAACTGCTCGGACACCTGCTTGTGGTGTGCCCGCCAGCGCGCGGTGTCGACGTAGAGCGTGAGCGCCATGGCCGGTCCCGGAACCTTTCTCGTGGCTGCCGTGTATCAGAGGTACGAAAGGGAATTGTCGCGGATTCGCCGGACCGATGGCGAGGTGCCGGGCCGCAGCAGACGCCGGACCCGCGCTCCGGGCCGGCTCAGCGGCGCGACATGTAGATGTCGAGCGCCTTGTGGAGCAGCTTGTTGAGCGGGAAGTCCCACTCGCCGAGGTACTCGGCGGCCTCGCCGCCGGTGCCCACCTTGAACTGGATGAGGCCGAAGAGGTGGTCGGTCTCGTCGAGCGAGTCGGAGATGCCGCGCAGGTCGTAGACCGTGGCGCCGAGCGCATACGAGTCGCGCAGCATGCGCCACTGCATCGCGTTGGAGGGCCGGACCTCGCGGCCGATGTTGTCCGAGGCGCCGTAGGAGTACCAGACGTGGCCGCCCACGACGAGCATCGTCGCCGCGGACAGGTTCACGCCGTTGTGCCGGGCGAAGTACAGCCGCATGCGGTTCGGGTCCTCGGTGTTGAGGGCCGTCCACATGCGCTGGAAGTACGAGAGCGGGCGCGGCCGGAAGTGGTCGCGGATCGCGGTGATCTCGTAGAGCCGCTGCCACTCCTCCAGGTCGTGGTAGCCGCCCTGGACGACCTCGACGCCGGCCTTCTCGGCCTTCTTGATGTTGCGGCGCCAGAGCTGGTTGAAGTTCTTGTGGACCTCTTCCAGCGACCGGTTGGCCAGCGGCACCTGGAAGACGTAGCGGGGCTGGACGTCACCGAAGCCGGCGCCGCCGTCCTCGCCCTGCTGCCAGCCCATACGGCGTAGCTTGTCGGCCACCTCGAAGGCGCGCGGCTCGATGAAGTCGGCCTCGATGTCGCGCAGGCGCTTCACGTCCGGGTTCTGGATGCCGCCCTTGATGGACGCGGCCTCCCAGCGCCGGATGATCACCGGCGGGCCCATCTTCACGGAGAAGGCGCCCTGGTGCTTGAGGTGCGCGAGCATCGGCTGAAGCCAGTCGTCCAGGTTCGGCGCGAACCAGTTGATGACCGGGCCCTCGGGCAGGTAGGCCAGATAGCGCTTGATCTTGGGGAGCTGGCGGTAGAGCACCAGGCCGGCGCCGACCATCTCGCCGGTCCTGTCGTCGAACCACCCGAGGTTCTCGGAGCGCCATTCGGCCTTCACGTCTGCCCATGCGGGGACCTGCATGTGACTGGCCGCGGGCAGGCTCTGGATGTACGCCAGATGCTGCTCTCGGCTGATGGTCCTCAGGGTCAGGCTCATTAGGGGCGCTCCTCGGGCTGGTGTGTCCCCATGGGTACAAGGGCTCCGGCTCTCGCGCCGAAGCCTACTGCGCCCTGCGAGCGCCCTGTCTGGCCGTATGGAACCTGGGCCCCGGGAAGCGGGCGTGAAGCGTCCCGGGGTCAGGGGAAAACGGACGTTCGACTCAGAACACCCCGCCGAACAGGCCGCCGTGGGCCAGACCGAGGTAGAAGCCGACTCCCGCGAGGCCGAGTCCGAGGATCAGTCCGAAGCGCTCCCGGGTCGTCACGGAGATGAACTGCCCGTAGGCGCCGGTGAGGATTCCGACGAGGCCGGCCCAGGAACTGACCAGATGCAGGCTGTGGAACATCGACGTCACGAAGGCCAGTACCCCGAGGACCAGGGTCACCGCGAGCAAGGTGTCCTGGAGGGGGTGAGGCTTGCCGTCCGTGGCGAAGAGTGAGCCGGTGGTGGTGGGTCGCCATGCCTGTGCCATGAGGCACCTCCTGCGGAAGGCGGCGCATGGTAGCGCCGTACACACCCGATGTGTACAGACTGGGGGGCAACCCGGTCGGATTTCAACCGGAAGGCAGGGTGCAGGTAGTGTGTACCGTCTGCACCGGTGTCTGCCCAGGCTCATGGCCAGGTCACGACAGGGTTCGCCGCTCGGTTTCGCCGATCGTCGGCCCGATTGTCAGTGGCGGCCGATACCGTTGCGTACGCATCACAACCCTCCTGCCACGGAACGACCGTGGCCGCTGAGTCCAAAGGAGGTGGGTTCCACATGCGTCACTACGAAGTGATGGTCATCCTCGACCCCGATCTGGAGGAGCGCGCTGTCGCCCCCCTGATCGAGAACTTCCTCTCCGTCGTCCGTGAGGGCAACGGAAAGGTCGAAAAGGTCGACACCTGGGGCCGTCGTCGTCTCTCGTACGAGATCAAGAAGAAGCCCGAGGGCATCTACTCGGTCATCGACCTGCAGGCCGAGCCTGCGGTCGTCAAGGAGCTCGACCGCCAGATGAACCTGAACGAGTCGGTCCTCCGGACCAAGGTCCTCCGTCCCGAGACCCACTGAGCTTCCCAGCTCAGTTGATCTCGGGCATCGAGTAGCAGTACCAGCAGCCAGCAGCAAACCCGCCGAGAGGTTCCCCCATGGCAGGCGAGACCGTCATCACGGTCGTCGGCAATCTTGTCGACGACCCCGAGCTGCGCTTCACCCCTTCCGGTGCGGCGGTCGCGAAGTTCCGTGTCGCGTCCACCCCCCGCACCTTCGACCGTCAGACCAACGAGTGGAAGGACGGCGAGAGCCTGTTCCTGACCTGCTCGGTCTGGCGTCAGGCGGCGGAGAACGTCGCCGAGTCGCTCCAGCGAGGCATGCGCGTCATCGTGCAGGGCCGGCTGAAGCAGCGGTCCTACGAGGACCGTGAGGGCGTCAAGCGCACGGTCTACGAGCTGGACGTCGAGGAAGTCGGCGCCAGCCTGAAGAACGCCACGGCCAAGGTCACCAAGACCACGGGTCGAGGTGGCCAGGGTGGTTACGGCGGCGGCGGTGGCGGCGGCCAGCAGGGCGGCGGCTGGGGCGGTGGCTCCGGCGGCGCTCCGCAAGGCGGCGGCGCTCCTGCCGACGACCCCTGGGCGACCGGCGCTCCCGCCGGTGGCAACCAGGGCGGCGGCGGTGGCGGCTGGGGCGGAAACTCCGGCGGTGCCGGCGGTTCCGGCGGCGGCTACTCGGACGAGCCCCCCTTCTAGGCCCTCGGGCCAAGGGTGGGCCGTACCCCCACTTCTTGATCACACAGGAGATACACCATGGCGAAGCCGCCTGTGCGCAAGCCGAAGAAGAAGGTCTGCGCTTTCTGCAAGGACAAGGTCACGTACGTGGACTACAAGGACACGAACATGCTGCGGAAGTTCATTTCCGACCGCGGCAAGATCCGTGCCCGCCGCGTGACCGGCAACTGCACGCAGCACCAGCGTGACGTCGCCACGGCTGTGAAGAACAGCCGTGAGATGGCGCTGCTGCCCTACACGTCCACCGCGCGATAAGGGAAGGGTGACCGACAAATGAAGATCATCCTCACCCACGAGGTCTCCGGCCTCGGTGCCGCGGGCGACGTCGTCGACGTCAAGGACGGTTACGCTCGCAACTACCTGATCCCGCGGAGCTTTGCGATCCGCTGGACCAAGGGCGGCGAGAAGGACGTCGAGCAGATTCGTCGTGCTCGCAAGATCCACGAGATCGCGACCATCGAGCAGGCCAACGAGATCAAGGCCCGCCTCGAAGGCGTCAAGGTCCGTCTGGCCGTTCGCTCCGGCGACGCCGGTCGTCTCTTCGGTTCCGTCACCCCGGCCGACGTCGCTTCGGCGATCAAGGCTTCCGGTGGCCCCGAGGTCGACAAGCGCCGCATCGAGCTGGGCTCGCCCATCAAGACCCTGGGCGCCCACGAGACGTCCGTGCGTCTGCACCCCGAGGTTGCCGCCAAGGTCAACATCGAGGTTGTCGCTGCCTGAACGCAGCGCTCGGCATAGCTGAGAGAGGGCCGCACCCTGCGGGGTGCGGCCCTTCTGCGTGTTACGGGTCGTGTGTGCCGCAGGGCGTCTGCGTGCCGTGAGTCGTCCACGTCCCGCGAGTCGTCCCCGTATTGCGAGCGGGTCCGGAGATGAGCCGCCGCCCTCGGTGCGGGGCGCCGTTTCACGTGAAACGGTGCGGTCCTTCTCCGCCCTCCTTGGCCCTGCTGTCGGCGTTTCACGTGAAACGCCGACAGCAGGGCCAAGAAGTCGGTGTTCTGTCAGATCGTGGTTCCGTCAGCGCGTCGCGCCCGTGACGATCCAGCGCCCCGAGCGGGAGCGCAGCCACAGCGTCAGCATGCGCACCGCCATCATGAGGGCCATCGCCCCCCAGAGCGCCGTCAGCCCGCCTCCGACTGTCGGAACGAGCAGGGCTACGGGGGCGAAGACCGCCAGCGTCAGCAGCATCGCGCGGGCCAGATAGGGGCCGTCCCCCGCACCCATCAAGACTCCGTCGAGCACATAGGCGATACCGCAGACCGGCTGCACGAGGGCCACGACGACCAGGGCCGGCAGTGCCGCGTCCCGCACTCCGGCGTCGCCGCTGAACAGGGGAAGGAACAGGAAGCGGGTCGCGATGACCAGCAGCCCTAGGACGACTCCGGTGGCGACGCCCCACTGGATCATGCGCCGGCAGGTCTCACGGGCGCCGTGAGCGTCGCCCGCGCCGAGGTAGCGGCCGATGATGGCCTGACCCGCGATGGCGATGGCATCGAGGGCGAAGGCGAGCAGGCTCCACAGGGACAGGATGATCTGGTGCGCGGCCATGTCGGCGTCGCCCAGTCGGGCGGCGACGGCCGTGGCGATCAGCAGGATCGCCCTGAGCGACAGCGTCCGGACGAGCAGGGGTGCACCCGCTTGGGCGCAGGCCCGTATTCCGGCGAGATCGGGGCGCAGGGACGCGCCGTGTTTCCGGGCTCCTCGGACGACGACGAAGAGGTAGGCGGCGGCCATGGCCCACTGCGCGACGACGGTGCCCCAGGCGGAGCCGGCGATACCGAGCCCGGCCCCGTAGACGAGCAGTCCGTTGAGGGCCGCGTTGGCGATGAAGCCGGCGACGGCCACGTACAGCGGGGTTCTGGTGTCCTGGAGCCCGCGCAGTACTCCGGTGGCGGCGAGTACGACGAGCATGGCGGGAATGCCGAAGGCGGAGATCCGCAGATAGGTCGTCGCGTAGGGGGCCGCGGTGTCGGAGGCGCCGAACAGGGTCATCAGGGACGGTGCCGTGGGGAGGGTGACGGCGATGACGACCACGCCGATGAGCAGGGCGAGCCAGATGCCGTCCATGCCCTGGCGGATCGCGGCCCGGAGATCACCGGCGCCGACCCGTCGGGCGACAGCGGCGGTGGTGGCGTAGGCGAGGAAGACGAAGACTCCGACGGCGGTCATGAGGAGGGCGGAGGCGACACCGAGGCCCGCCAGTTGGGCGGTGCCCAGATGGCCGACGATGGCACTGTCGGCCATGACGAAGAGAGGCTCGGCGACGAGCGCGCCGAAGGCCGGAACGGCCAGCGCGACGATCTCTCGGTCGTGCCGGCGCCGGGTGGCCCTGGGGGCTGCGGGAGCCTGTGTCATGAGCACCAATCTAATCTTCCACAGGTAAGAGATGCAATATGCAAAGGACCCTTACTGGAATCCTGGCTCGGCGTGTCGTGCGGCCCCGTTTCACCGGATCTTGATCCGAGGAGAAAAGTTTTTCTTCTGCACAGCCGGTGGACGGGAAATCGGCAGGTCAGAGCGGGTTCCGTAGAAGTGGTGAGGGCTTGTTCACAGGGCTGTCCACCGAGTCGTGCACAGGTTTTGCGGGGTTCTCCACAGCATCGGGGCCGTCGTCCACATGGCCTGTGGATAACCAGATTGGCTGACGGTGCCCACAGGCCTAACGTGGTGCGGCGCCCGTTCTCTCCTCCGTCCTCGGAATCCACGCAAAACCGACGCGGGTGAACCGGAGTTGGGCAGCTCAGATGTCAGTGCCGTGCCGTAGAAATAAGAGGCACGGCTAGGTCCGCTCCGCGGACGGGAGGAGGTGGCTCGGTGAGTATTTCCGAGCCCTTGGACGACCCCTGGGCGGACAGTGGTCCCAGTGATCGTCTGCCCTCGTCCCGCCGGCGTGGCAGCGGCGGCGGTCGCGACGAGCAGCACGACCGGGACCGGGACAACGGGCCGTGGGAGAGCGGCGGTTCGTCGTTCGAGCGAGTGCCCCCGCAGGACCTCGACGCCGAGCAGTCCGTCCTGGGCGGCATGCTCCTGTCGAAGGACGCCATCGCCGATGTCGTCGAGGTCCTCAAGGGCCATGACTTCTACCGGCCGGCCCACGAGACGATCTACGGGGCGATCCTCGATCTGTACGCCAAGGGCGAGCCGGCCGACCCCATCACGGTCGCGGCCGAACTCACCAAGCGTGGCGAGATCACCAAGGTCGGTGGCGCCCCGTATCTGCACACGCTGGTGCAGACGGTCCCGACCGCGGCGAACGCCGAGTACTACGCGGAGATCGTGCACGAGCGCGCGGTCCTGCGCCGCCTGGTCGAGGCGGGCACCCGCATCACCCAGATGGGATACGCGGCCGACGGCGACGTGGACGAGATCGTCAACAGCGCTCAGGCCGAGATCTACGCCGTCACCGAGCAGCGCACCACCGAGGACTACCTCCCGCTCGGCGACATCATGGAGGGCGCGCTCGACGAGATCGAGGCGATCGGATCGCGCTCGGGGGAGATGACCGGTGTGCCGACCGGCTTCACCGACCTCGACTCCCTCACCAACGGTCTCCACCCGGGCCAGATGATCATCATCGCGGCCCGTCCCGCCATGGGTAAGTCGACGTTGGCACTGGACTTCGCCCGGGCCTGTTCCATCAAGCACAACATGCCGAGCGTGATCTTCTCGCTCGAAATGGGCCGCAACGAGATCGCGATGCGCCTGCTCTCCGCCGAGGCGCGCGTGGCCCTGCACCACATGCGGTCCGGCACGATGACCGACGAGGACTGGACCCGGCTCGCCCGCCGTATGCCGGACGTCTCGGCCGCGCCGCTCTACATCGACGACTCGCCGAACCTGTCGATGATGGAGATCCGGGCCAAGTGCCGCCGTCTCAAGCAGCGCAGCGACCTGAAGCTCGTCGTCATCGACTACCTCCAGCTCATGCAGTCGGGCGGCAAGCGCTCCGAGAGCCGCCAGCAGGAGGTCTCCGACATGTCGCGAAACCTGAAGCTCCTCGCCAAGGAGCTGGAGCTGCCGGTGATCGCGCTGTCGCAGCTCAACCGTGGTCCCGAGCAGCGCACCGACAAGAAGCCCATGGTGTCCGACCTGCGTGAATCCGGCTCCATCGAGCAGGACGCGGACATGGTCATCCTGCTCCACCGCGAGGACGCCTACGAGAAGGAGTCCCCCCGAGCGGGCGAGGCGGACATCATCGTCGGCAAGCACCGTAACGGCCCCACCGCCACGATCACGGTGGCCTTCCAGGGCCACTACTCCCGGTTCGTGGACATGGCACAGACCTGAGCGAGGCTTGTGTAGGGCCTCATTTCCCGTGTCGGCATCTCACGATCGATGTCGGATACGACATTGCCGTGAGATTGGCCAGGCTCTTGAGGTTGAATTCGCTCAAACGTGTGGACGTTCCAAGCTCTCTTGGTGCATGTACTGCCGTACGGCCCAGGCTGTCACCGACTGCTTGATCGCGTCGAACCTGATGCTGCGGGAGTGGGGGTGCTCGTGCCAGTTGAGTCGGCAGTGGTGTGTTTCCGTACATCGGGCCGAGGGAGCCATCGAGGAAGCCGATCGGCGATGAGCAGTGGATCCGAGAGCAGTACATCCGGCAGGCCCGGACCCTGGCCAGCATCGCCACCGGGCTGGACATGAGCCCAACGACCCTGACACGCCGCCTCCGGGCCATGGGCATCGCACTCCGTCCACGCGGCGGACGCCGGGCCGTGAGTCAATCGGAACTCGACTCAGTACCGCCGCCAATCAGGCCGGCCCTCACAGATCGGCGCTGTTGGGGCCGCCTTCAGCGGTTTCGAGAAGCCATGAAGCATCGCACCCTCGCCGAGGCATCACGCCAGCTCGGCACCACTCGCTCGATCCTTTACACCCAGTTTGCTGCCCTGGAAGGTGATTTGGGCGTCCAGCTCTACATCCGCCCCCGCCGGGGCGAATCACTCCGGCCCACCAAGGCCGGACAAGCCGTGATGGACGCGCTGACCGACAGCGAAGGCGTCCGACCAGGCGGCAACACCATTGAGAACGGCATTCCTCCCGCCTCCAGGCAGAACCCATGACCAGCCGATCGTCGGCTGTCGGCTATCGAACAGGGCCGCACTCATTGACCAGAATGGTCGGCTCCGACAGGAAGACGTTCGGGTCGACGGGCCCATAGGCAACGTTGAACGTGTCGAGCCAGTACGACCAGTCCCGTATTCCGGCGGCGCTACTGAACCGATAGTTCAACTGCCAACGGACCCACTGCCCCGGGACCAGACGCACCGCCGGCGGCCGCCGCGGGCGCGGCGGCAATCCGAACAACGGCTCCACACGCGCCAGCACGCGGAGCCGATCGCCCTCGTCCCGCAAACTGAGTCCAACCTGGCGCAAGTCCCTCTCGCTCTCGTGCGGCTCGAAACCGTCACGCTCGGACATCTGGATAACCTGGGCGAAGGAAGACGACACCGGTGACACCAAGAACCCCGTCGGCGCCGAATTCCTGCGGGCAGCAGCCTCACCGCCCCTGGAGTGCTTCGTCCAAGACGTCCTGATCCACTGCACCGTGATCTCCTCCACTGCAACCGCCTCTCGCCCGGGACACTACGGCGACCACAGCCTGAACGGCACCACGGTTTCGGCGTACTGCCCGGCAGCTCGGAAGATTCCGGCTGAGACGGACCTATGGCACGGCGCTAGAGTCCGATAGCGGAGGAGGCGAAGATGGCGCTGAACAAGAAGGGTTGTCGGCGCATAACCGTTGACGGGATCGAGGACCGCTGGCGGATCCGCAGGAAGCCCTCCTGCATGCAGGGACTCTGCTGGACACCGATGACCTACGCGATCGAGGCGGCCAGCCGCAGCCAGCCAGGTGCGGCCTTGATCGTCACCAGTGGCCAGGCCCATCCCAGTAACTGGGTGGGCGTCGAGTCGGATCCCTTCGTCCAGCTCACGTTGCCGACAGCATTCGAGCAGCACGGGATCAGGGCTGGGATCCCACCCGGGTCGGTTCTCCCTTCCAGCTCGATCGATCCGCAGGATTCATCGCTCAACCATGAGACAGAGCGGGGTAGCGCGACGCATCTGGCCCGGCATCATGGCCTGGTGACCACATGGATGCGCTGCTACTGGGACGAGGAAGACACCTGGTTCTACTTCGAGGTCGACGCCGAAGACTGGGTGATCCGGCAGGTCGAACTCGAAGGGCCTGAGCTGATCCCGATCGCAGCTGCTTCCCTCGCCGAGTGGCAGCGGGCCCGCGACGCAGGCCGCCTCGGTGATTACGACAGCAGATTCGGGATCACCGCCGAGCTGCCCGTCTCGGAATGGGAAGGCCACGACCCCGAACAACTCACCTCCGAGGAGTTCGAGGAAGTCTGGGGCCCTGCCCGTCGGCAGATCGCATCCCAGCCCAGCTGACCTCTCGGCCCCGCAGTGACTTCTTGGCATCATCGCGACATGACTCCGAGCCTTCCTCGCACTGTCCGAGCCGTCGACACCGCTCAGCTCTTGGACCTGGCCCAGGAGGCCGCCATGCACAGCTTCAGCCAGCGGCTCCCGGTCGACTGGCTCCGGGAGCACCTCGCCGCGGAGGCGACGCACTACCTGTTCCCGACGCTCGTGCAGCGGCTCACGCACCGTCCCGAGATGCCGCTGCAGTGGAGGTGCCAGCAACTGCTGACCGTCAACACCGGCGAAGAGATCTGGGGTTTGCTCGACGTCCTTCCCGACACCTTCGACAAGATCCCGGAGACTCTGGACACGGCGTCCAAGAAGGAGATCGTCAACCGCATCGAGCACGCGGTGACCGTGCGCGAGTGGATGGAACGGATGACTGACGGACAGTCTGAGGAAACGACATCGCCCTGAGACAGCAGCTGGCCGACACGTCGTGAGACTGGAGGGGAACGTCCTGGTCACAGCGGCGGCGCTTGGCACCGAAAGTGAGAACCTACAGCTTGTTGGAGTGGCCCCGGCCAGTTCCGTGACCTTTACGAAGGGGCTCGTCTCGCGGATCTCTTCGAGCTTCAGGCCGTTCCGCCATGTGTCCAGGGCCCGTGGCATCTCGCTCAAGTCCGAGGCCGACTGCACCACCTTGGACCGCCCGTTGAAGATGAAGCGCCGGTCCACGGGGCCCAGGCTGAACCAGCAGGGAAGCTTGCAGGTTGGTGAGACCTATAGCTTCGCCGGCCCGCCATGGGTGAATTCGGTCGACGTGGGGTGGTGGAGCGGGTGGACTGGGGGCATGACGACATCTCAGGACGATCTGCTTCCCGGCACGCGCCGAGCCCTTCTGCATCGCATCGCCGTCGCGCAGAGCGAGGGACGGGCCCCTTCGCTCGTCGCTGCCGTGGCGCGCGGCGGGAAGGCGGTGTGGCACGGGGCGCGGACCTCGGTGGACGGTCATGGGCCGGACGAGAACGTGCAGTACCGCATCGGCTCCATCACCAAGACGTTCACCGCAGTCCTCGTGCTGCGGCTGCGGGACGAGGGTCTCCTGGATCTCGGTGACCCCCTGGAGAAGCATCTGCCGGGCACCGGGGCGGGGGAGATCACCATCGCCCAACTTCTCGCGCACACCGGCGGGTTGGCGGCCGAGTCGCCCGCACCCTGGTGGGAACGCACACCCGGCTCGCTCCGGCCCGACCTGGTCGACGTGCTGGGTGAGCAGCCCTTCCGGCATCCGGTCGGACGACGCCACCACTACTCGAACCCCGGCTACACGTTGCTCGGCGCGCTTGTCGAGGAGGTACGAGGAGCTGCCTGGGAGGACGTGCTGCGCCGCGAGGTGCTCGAACCGCTCGGCCTGCACCGTACGAGCGGAAGCCCGCAGGCCCCGCACGCGGGAGGCTGGGCGGTCCACCCGTGGGCCGACGTGATGATGCCCGAGCCTTCTGAGGACCTCGGCCGGATGGCTCCTGCCGGGCAACTGTGGTCCACCACCGCGGACTTGGCCCGCTTCGCAGGCTTCCTGCTCCTGGGCGACGACCGAGTGCTGAGCGCGGCATCGGTCCAGGAGATGCGGACGCCCGCCGCGCCGGCCGAGACGGCGGACCTGGCCGCAGGGACTTCCTACGGCCTGGGGATGCAGATCGTGAACCGCGCCGGGCGGACCCTCGTCGGGCATTCCGGATCCCTGCCGGGCTTCCTCGCCGGGCTGGTGATCAGCGTGGACGACGACGTGGCGGCCGTGGTGCTGGCCAACTGCACGTCGGGCCCGCCGACGTTCACCGTCGCGGCCGACCTGGTGCGCATCGTGGCCGAGGCCGAGCCGAGGGTCCCCGAGCCCTGGCGGCCGATGGCCGAGGTCGACCACGCTGTTCTGGAACTCGCCGGGCAGTGGTACTGGGGAACCCAGCCCTTCGGACTGCGCCTGTCGGCGGCCGGCGGGCTTGCGCTGGAGCCACTGTCGAGCGTCGGCCGCGGCGCCCGCTTCAGGGCGAACGGGGACGGGACGTGGACCGGGCTCGACGGCTACTACGCGGGGGAGCTGCTGCGGCCCGTCCGGCGGACGGACGGCTCGGTCCGCCACCTGGACCTCGGGTCGTTCGTGTTCACCCGTCAGCCGTACGAGGAGGGGGCTTCGGTGCCGGGCGGAGTGGACCCGGAGGGGTGGCGGGGGCTCCCGTAGACGGGGACGTTCCCGGGGGCTGTTTCACGTGAAACAGCCCCCTTTTTTTCTGCGCGAATCCGTCTGCGCGAATCCGTCTGCGCCACACAGCCTGCGTGAAACAGCCCTCTTCGCAGCTCAGAGCGCGAGCTTGAAGCCGACGTGGGAGGCCTCGAAGCCGAGCCGCTTGTAGAAGCGGTGGGCATCGGTGCGGGAGGCGTCGGAAGTGAGCTGGACCAACTGGCAGCCCTGGCGACGGGATTCCTCGATCGCCCACTCGATGAGCTGCGTACCGAGACCATTGCCGCGTTCCGCGGCGTGGATCCGGACCGCTTCGATGATGGAGCGCGTCGCTCCCTTCCGGGACAGTCCGGGAATCAGCGTGAGCTGGAGCGTGCCGATGACACGGCCCTCCCGGACCGCGACGACGTGGTGTTGGTTCGGGTCGGCACGCAGACGTTCCAGGGCGTCCAGGTACGGAGTCAGGTCGTCCGGTGATTCCCGCTGGGCGCCCAGTGGATCGTCGACCAGCATCGCGACGATGGCGGGCACGTCCGCGGCGACAGTTGCGCGTATTTCAAGATCTGCCATGAGCGCACCCTACGAGGCCGCGCCCACCGAGGACATCGGCTTCACGGGTGCGCCGGCCGACTCCACGACGCGGACGAGCGGTGCCAGTTCCGGGTTCTCGGCGGCGGCGTCGAGCGCCTCGCGCAGGGCGGCGTCGTTGGTGGGCCGTGCCTGGGCCAGCAGCTTCAGGCCCGCCTCGCTGACGTTCGTGTAAATGCCACGGCGGTCGGTCGGGCAGAGGTAGCGGGCGAGCAGCCCTCGGTCCTCGAGCCGGGTGACCAGCCGCGTGGTGGCGCTCTGGCTCAGCACGACCGCGTCCGCCACCTGCTTCATCTGCAGATGACCGCCTTCACCGTCGTGCTGCCGGCTGAGCACGTCGAGCAGGGAGTACTCGCGCACGCTGAGCCCATGGCGGGCCTGTAGGGCCCGCTCGATGTGCGCCTCGATCCTCCCGTGCAACAGGGAGAGGGCGCACCACCCCTGAGCGAGCGCGGTGAGCGCGGGGTCCGTGGCTGTCATGGCGTTTCCTCCGTCCCGGAGCGGCTGACACCAGGGTAGAGCACGAGCGCAATAGACCGCTGTTGCGCATAGCCAGCGTCTGCAACTATTGTGAACGCACGCAAAGCGCTCCTGCAATCTTCTGGAAGGTGCAACCCCACCATGCCTCTCGCGCTTCTGGCCCTCGCGATCGGGGCCTTCGGAATCGGGACGACCGAGTTCGTCATCATGGGCGTCCTGCCCGAGGTCGCCGGAGACTTCGGCGTGTCCATTCCCACCGCCGGACTACTGGTCACCGGCTACGCGCTCGGCGTGGTGATCGGAGCGCCGATCATGACCGCGCTGGGCACGAAGGTGTCCCGCAAGCGGATGCTGATGGCCCTGATGGGGCTCTTCGTCCTCGGGAACCTGCTCTCCGCCGTGGCTCCGGTCTTCGGGCTGATGCTCGTCGGCCGGGTGGTCGCCTCGCTGGCCCACGGTGCCTTCTTCGGCATCGGGTCGGTGGTCGCCGCCGAACTCGTCGCGCCCGAGAAGAAGGCCGGCGCGATCGCGATGATGTTCAGCGGGCTCACGATCGCCAACGTCGTCGGCGTTCCGCTGGGCACGCTGATCGGGCAGTCCGCCGGCTGGCGGGTCACGTTCGCGGGCGTCGCCGTGCTCGGACTGGTCGGGCTGCTGGGTATCGCCAAGCTGGTTCCCGAGATGCCGAAGCCCGAGGGCGTACACCTGCGCCATGAACTGGCCGCCTTCAAGAACGTGCAGGTACTGCTCGCCATGGCGATGACCGTGCTCGGCTTCGGCGGCGTCTTCGCCGCGATCACCTACATCGCGCCGATGATGACGAACGTGGCGGGCTTCGCCGACGGTTCCGTCACCTGGCTGCTGGTCCTCTTCGGCCTCGGCATGGTCGGCGGCAACCTCGTCGGCGGCAGGTTCGCCGACCGTGCGCTGATGCCGATGCTGTACGTGTCCCTGGGCGGTCTCGCCGTTGTGCTCGCCCTGTTCACCGTCACCGCGCACAACAAGGTCCTCGCGGCCGTCACGATCGCTCTCATCGGCGCTCTCGGCTTCGCGACCGTGCCGCCCCTCCAGAAGCGCGTCCTCGACCAGGCGCACGGCGCCCCGACCCTGGCTTCGGCGGTGAACATCGGCGCCTTCAACCTCGGCAACGCCCTGTCCGCCTGGCTCGGCGGCATGGTGATCGCGGCCGGCCTCGGCTACACCGCGCCCAACTGGGTCGGTGCGGGGCTCGCCGCCGGCGCACTCGTCCTGGCCGTCCTTTCGGCGGCTCTGGAGCGCCGCGCCGTCGTCGCAGGCACGGTCATCGCCGAGGGGACCCCGGCGGACCAGCGGACCGTCGTCCACTCCTGACGGTCGCCGGGCAGGCCTGGGACCAGGGCCTCCCCAGGCCCGGGCCGTCCTTGGGCCAGGGCCGGCCACGGTCAGGTTCGTCCCCGGGCCGTCGCGAACCCGTACTTCTCAGCGCCCCAACGCCTCCGCAAGGCCCCGAGCACCCCACAAGACCCTGAAGAGAACACCCGCACAAGGAGAGACCCCCATGAGCACCGCCAGCACCACCACCCGCGCCGCTGTCGCCCCCCTGACCATCGAGGACGCGGAGAACCTCGTCACCGCGGCCCTGCGTGCCGCCGAGGCCGCCGGGGTGCGGGTCAGCGTCACCGTCCTCGACGCCGGTGGGCACCTGCTCGCCTTCCGACGCGACGACCAGGCTGTGCTGATCTCGGGCGAGACCAGCACCCGCAAGGCCTACACGGCCCTTCAGCTGGACTCGGCCACGGCCGACCTGGTCGACGCCGTGCAGCCGGGCGGCCTCTTCCACACGCTGCCGACCGCGCTCGACCGCCCCCTGCTGTTCATCGCGGGCGGTGTGCCCGTCCACCGTGACGGCCGCCTGATCGGCGCGATCGGCGTCGGCGGGGGCATGCCCGAGCAGGACCACGGCTTCGCCGTCACCGCGGTCGAGTCCCTCGTCTGACCCCAGGCCGCCGCTGCGGCCGCAGGACCCACAACAGACCAGAAGTGCCGGTCCCCCGCCCATGCTCCGGGGGCCCGGCACTTCTGTAGTGACGTCCGGGACGGGGAGAGATCTAGCCGGCGGCCACCGTGAGGGGTGCGAACCGGCGCTTCCAGTCGCCCGGCAGCTCGGGGATCCCGTACGTCATCACCGAGTTGAACGACAGGGAGGCGAGTCCGCGCTCCTTCAGCCAGGCCAGCAGTTCCTCGTGCCGCACGTCGACGTCCGTGCGCAGCGGACCGGCGACGTGCGCGGCGAGGGAGGCGACGAGGGCCTTCGCCGTCTCGGTGTCCCTGGCGATCAGCGGTCCGACGACATGGTTGTCGATGTTGGGCCATGCGGACGCGTACCCGATGATCCGGCCGCTCTCCTCGGCCACGCGCAACTGGTCGGCGAATGCCGGCAGTCGGGTGATCATGTGCGTCCGGTCGGCCCCGAAGACCTCGTCGTCCAGCCGGAGGATCGCGGGCAGGTCCTCCGCCGTCGCCGGGCGCGTGAAAACCTCGGCCTCGGGGTCGTCGCCGGGACGAAACACCCCGCGGACCATCTCCGCCCGGCCGGTGACCTTGAAGCCCAGCTCCTCGTAGAGCGGACGTCCGTGCGCCGTGGCGTGCAGGGTCAGCGGCGTGGGGCCCATCTCCGCGATGGCGTGCCGCATCAGTCGGCGGCCCACGCCTTGGCGGGAGTGCCGCTCGGCGACCAGGACCATGCCGACAGCACCCAGTTCGGGTCGCTGTGCCGGGCCATAGGTGGTCACCACGCACGCGGCGACGAGGCCCCCGGCGGGGTCGTCGATCCCGAACCCCGTGCCGGCCGCGAGCAGCAGGCCCCACTTGTGCTCCTCGGGGGGCCAGCCGCGGTCCTCGGACAGGCCGACGCAGGCGGAGAGATCGCGAAGCGTCAGACGGCGAACGGGCAGAGCGGAGAGCGGTGAGGTCGACACACGGGTCACGCTGCCCGACACGGCCCCTCGTCGTCCACCGCTTTCCCGGCGGCCCCGCCGCATTCCGCCATGCCGTGGACGCCCGCACGCCGATGGACGTTTCACGTGAAACCTCGCCGTAAGCCGTAAGGGGAGCGCGCTCGGCTCGATGGCGGGGATGGAGATCGCGAACCGTCTCTGTGAAGACTTCGAGGCGAATGCGGAGGGGCGTCCGGGCGGTCCGGCAACTCGCTCCGGGGCGGAGCGGAATCTGTGTCGGTCACCTGCCAATTGGCCCATCGTGCACCGCAATTGAGGCAATTGGTGGGACGGGTCCCCTTCATTCGCGGAGAGCGAAGAGAGGACTTGTGTCGGGGGCTACTGCCGGTATGGTCGACTCCGGTTCGCGTCCCCGGGATGTGTACGCCTCACGGTGGAACGAACGCAGGCCAAAGCAGCGTAACGGGATGGAGAGATCGAAGACCCCTATTTTCCGTTATGCGGTCGGGCATCGACCGGGAGTGGGATGCTGCGGTGAGAGCGCTGCGGCCAATGTCACATTCTCGCCTTACTTGTCCGTGCGGAGCGGGGATGCGGGTTCAATCTGGCCGCATTGGGTCAACAGGACTGAACCGGCACAGAGAACAAGCCGTCTGCGGGGGAAAGCAGGCATCTTCCGATCGTGAGGATGCGCAGACCGACCGAAAGATGTTCGAGGCGAGGCAGAACATGGACGCTCCGACCACCACGTCGGCCGACAACGGCACTTCAGGCGGCAACGGCGGGGGCGGCTGGTTCACACCACGCAAGGAGCCCGAGGCTCCCAGCGGGGACCAGGCGCCGTCGGACGGTCGCCGACTCGCCGCGATGCGGCCGATGGGCCGCTCCACCGCTGGGCCCGTGCCCGAGGACCAGAAACAGCCCGCCGGCGCCGAGCCCACACCCCCCGGGCGGCACGATCCGACGCACACACTCCCCGAGCAGACCACCCCCGCGCAGGCGGCCCCTGACCAGGAAACCTCCGAGCAGGAACGAATATCCACAGGCGAATCGGCCGCTCGGAACGGCGCGACTCCGGCATTCCGCGAGGCGGCCTCCGCGGCCACCGGGCTCAACGGGACACCGCGCCGCACACTCGGCCCGCACGAGTCGGCGCTGTCCGGGATGCGTCCTGCCCCGTCCGCACAGCCGAAAGCGGCGGCCTCGCAGCCCGCTGCCGCCCGCCGGCCGTCCGCCGACGCCGTACTGATCCGCCGGACCATGGCGGAAGTCGGCCCGGTCGCCGACAAGGTCACCTCCTACTTCTACGCGCTGCTCTTCGTGCGTCACCCGGAACTGCGCCCGCTCTTCCCCGCCGCGATGGACACCCAGCGGGACCGCCTGCTCAAGGCGCTGCTGACCGCGGCCGAGCACATCGACAACACCGAGGTCCTCGTCGCCTACCTCCAGAACCTCGGTCGCGGGCACCGCAAGTACGGAACCAGGCCCGAGCACTACCCGGCGGTCGGCGAGTGCCTCATCGGTTCCCTTAGCCACTACGCCTCGGCGGTGTGGGACCCGGAGACGGAGGCGGCCTGGGTGCGCGCCTACACGACGATCTCCCAGGTCATGATCGACGCGGCGGCCACCGACGAGTTGCGGGCCCCTGCCTGGTGGTTCGCCGAGGTGGTGTCCCACGACCTGAGGACGCCGGACGTGGCCGTCATCACCGTGCGGCCCGACCAGCCGTACCCGTTCCTCGCCGGCCAGTACACGAGCGTGGAGACCCCCTGGTGGCCGCGGGTCTGGCGGCACTACTCCTTCGCGTCGGCACCCCGCTCCGACGGGCTGCTGACGTTCCACGTGAAGGCCGTTCCGGCGGGCTGGGTCTCGAACGCCCTCGTGCACCGTGCCCGGCCCGGCGATGTCATCAGGCTCGGCCCTCCGTCCGGCTCGATGACCGTCGACCACACCACCGACAGCGGCCTGCTGTGCCTCGGCGGCGGCACCGGCATCGCCCCCATCAAGGCCCTGGTCGAGGATGTCGCCGAACACGGACACCGCCGCCCGGTCGAGGTCTTCTACGGGGCACGCACCGACCACGACCTGTACGACATCGACACCATGCTGCGGTTGCAGCAGAGCCACCCCTGGCTCGCGGTACGCCCGGTCATCGACCGGCAGGCGCACCTCCAGCTTCCGGACGTGGTCCGCGAATACGGGCCGTGGAACGAGTACGACGCCTATGTGTCGGGGCCGCCCGGCATGATCCGCAGCGGGGTCGACGCGCTCAGGGACATCGGCATCCCGTCCGACCGGATTCGCCACGACTCGGTGGAGGAACTCGTCGCGGCGGTGGGCGACTGACCGCGGGCGCCCAGCGGCGCGCCCGGAACGGACGCGGCCACGCCGGTCACCCGGCCACGCCGGTCATCCGGCCACGCCGGTCACCCGGCGACGCCGGTGTCGTCGGTCAGCCCAGGTCGGGGGCGTGCAGGGCGAGAACGCCCTCGATGTTCCCGTCGAGGTAGTGCCGCAGTGACAGCGGCACGAGGTGGACCGAGGCGATGCCGACGCGGGTGAACGGGACCCTGACGATCTCGTACTCGCCGCACGGCTCGTCCACTTCCGGCCCGTGCCGCAGGGACGGGTCCATGGACTCCAGGCGGCAGACGAAGAAGTGCTGGACCTTCACGCCGGTCGCGCCGCCGTCGTCGCCGATGTGCTCGACGGTGTCCACGAAGCAGGGGACCACGTCGACGACCTTGGCGCCGAGTTCCTCGTGCACCTCGCGGTGGAGCGCTTCCACGACCGTCGTGTCCTCCGGTTCGACCCCGCCGCCCGGAGTGAGCCAGTAGGGATCGACGCCGGGCTTGGTGCGCTTGATCAAGATCAGGTCGTCACCATCGAGCAGGACGGCACGGGCGGTGCGCTTGACCACGGGTCGGACGGTCATGGGAGGAATGTGGCCCGGCTGGTTCCACGTGAAACATCACGACGGCGCCATTTCCCGCGAAACCTCCGGAAGCCCTGGCAGCGGCCCTGCGCGGGGCCGGACCGTCAGGCCCAGTCGGCGGCGGCCCGCAGCAGCCACTCGTGCGCCCGGGCGATGTGGGGCATCGCCAGCGTTCCCGTCCGGACGACGAGGAAGTACGTCCGCAGCGGCGGCACCGCCGGATCGAGAAGCGCCACGACGTCGCCGCGCGCGATCGCCGCGGAGCAGAGGTACCTGGGCAGGACGGCGAGGCCGGCACCCGCGGCGGCGCAGGCGAGGACGGCCCGTAGATCGGGCACGACGACCGTGCCGGAGGAGGCCGGACGGCAGTCGAAGACCGAGGCCCAGTAGCGGGCGACGAGCGGCAGCGACTCGTGGACCTCCACGACCGGCAGGCCCTCCAGCGCGTGCGCGCCCTTGCGGCGGAGCTTGCCGGGCCCGATCTGGGCGGCCCAGCGCGGGGCGGCGACCAGCACATGCTCTTCGTCGCAGAGCGCAGTCGCGGTGAGGAGCGCGCCGCGCGGACGGGCCGTCGTGATGGCCAGATCATGATGTCCGGCGCCGAGGCCTTCCAGCGTCTCCTCGGCGGTGCCGAAGGAGGCGCGCAGCGCGAAGCCCTGACCGTCCTCCCCGGTCAGCTCCGTGAGGGCGGGCAGGGCGCGCTCGGCGGTGAACTCCGGGGGCCCGGCGAGATGCAGGGTGCGGACATGGGAGTCCTCGTCCAGGCCGGTCTCGGTGATCTCCACGAGCGCGTCGAGATGCGGGGCCGCCTTGTGGGCCAGTTCGTCGCCGATGGTCGTGGGCGTCACCCCGCGGGCCTGGCGCAGGAACAGCGGGCGTCCCAGCTGCCGCTCCAGCGTGCGGATCTGCGAGGTCACGGCGGGCTGGGAGAGACCGAGCAGCGCGGCGGCACGAGTGAAGGAACCGGCCCGGTGCACCGTCACGAACGTGCGCAGCAAGGCCAAGTCCATCGGGCCCCTCCCCTCCCAGCACCCCCGCGCGAGCCCCAACTATAAATAAGTCGATAGGTCTCTGTCGCTACGGTGATTGGACACTGACACAGAGTCAACTAGCCTTGTTCGCGCGGTTCTTCGCGCGCGGAACCGGGACGGTCCGAGCCACGAGGGGGGAGGCTCGGACCGTCCGTTGTACGTAGCGGGCGTACTGATCCCGCCGTCATGCTCCCCTTACCGCGCGGCCGCGTCCAGCGCCCGCAGCACATCCGCCACCAGGTCCTCGGGGTCCTCCGCGCCCGCCGAGAAACGGATGAACCCTTCCGGGACGGCGTCCCCGCCCCAGCGTCCGCGCCGCTCGGCCGTGGACCGCACCCCGCCGAAGCTGGTGGCGTCGTCCACCAGGGTCAGGGCGTCGAGGAAACGGTCGGCGTGCTCGCGCGTGGGCAGCGTGAACGAGACCACGCAGCCGAACCGGCGCATCTGCTGCGAAGCGATCTTGTACGAGGGGTCGTCGGGCAGGCCCGGGTAGCGCAGCCCGGTCACCTCCGGCCGCTCCAGCAGCGCCTCGGCGAGCACGCGGGCGTTGGCGGTCTGCCGGTCGGCGCGCAGTTGCAGCGTGGCGAGCGAACGGTGGGCCAGCCAGGCCTCCATCGGGCCGGGAATGGCGCCGACCACCTTGCGCCAGCGTCGGACGGGAGCCATCAGAGCGGCGTCGCGGCCGGTGACGTAGCCGAGCAGGATGTCGCCGTGGCCGGTGAGCATCTTGGTGCCGCTGGCCACGGAGAAGTCGGCGCCCAGCTCCAGCGGGCGCTGCCCGAGCGGGGTGGCCAGCGTGTTGTCGACCGCCACCAAAGTGCCCTGCGCGTGGGCCGCCTCGACGAGGCGCCGCAGGTCGCACACGTCGAGCCCGGGGTTCGAGGGCGTCTCGATCCACAGCAGCTTCGCACCCTCGAGCACATCGAGCTGGGCGTCGCCGGCGGTGGGGGCGGTGCGCACCTCGACGCCGAACGCGGTGAGCTGCTCGCGCACCAGGGGCAGCACCTGATAGCCGTCGTCGGGCAGCACGACGACGTCGCCGGCCCGGACGTGGGAGAACAGGACGGCGGAGATGGCGGCCATGCCGGACGGGAAGGCGAGCGTCTCGACACCGTCCTGTCCCGGTGCCTCCAGCTCGCCGATGGCGCGCTCCAGGAGTGTCCACGTCGGGTTCTCGTCCCGGCCGTAGGTGTACGGGCCGGTCGGCTCACCGGCGAGATGGAAGTGGGCGGCGAAGACCGGGCCGGGCAGCGTGGGCTCGTACTTCACGGGCTCGGGCAGCCCCGCACGCACCGCGCGGGTGCCGTCACCGCGCTGCGCCGTGCCCTCGCTCCGCCCCGCCGGGCCCGCGTCCGCACCGGTTCCCGTGACGAAATCCCCAGACGTCATGCCGCTCGTCCCTCCACTTGCTCTCGTACAGCGGCGAGCAGTCCTGGGCTCGCCGCCTCCACCATCTCAAGACACGCGTCGAAGCCGTCCATATGTCCGTAGTACGGATCGGGGACGTCCAGGTCGTCGCCCGCCGCGGGGTCGTAGGACCGCAGCAGCCGGACCTTCTCCGCGTCCCGCGCGGTGAGTGCCAGCCGGCGCAGGGTCCTGAAATGGCCGGCGTCGAGCGCGATGACGAGGTCGAGGCGGGAGAACCACGAGGCCTGGAACTTCCGGGCCTCGTGGCCGCTTTCGTAGCCGTTGGCCTCCAGCACGGCCACGGTGCGCTCGTCGGCGCCGTCCCCCTCGTGCCAGCCGTCCGTGCCCGCGCTGTCGACCTCGACCAGTCCGCCGAGCCCGGCGTCCGCGACGTGGGCGCGGAAGACGGACTCGGCCATCGGGGACCGGCAGATGTTGCCGGTGCAGACGAAACAGACGCGATAGGACATGGGCGGGCTCTCTTTCAGTCGTCGTCGCCGTCGGGCAGGACGACGTTCAGCGCCCAGGACACGATGGAGATGATCAGACCGCCCAGAACGGCGGTCCAGAAGCCCTCCACGTGGAAGCTCAGGTCGAGCTTGTCGGCGAGCCACGAGGTGAGCAGCAGCATCAGCGCGTTCACCACCAGGGTGATCAGGCCCAGCGTGAGGATGAACAGCGGGAAGGTCAGGACCTTCACCACCGGCTTGACCAGGAAGTTCACCAGGCCGAAGACCAGCGCCACGAGCAGCAGTGTGCCGATCTTCTTGCCCGTGCTGTCGCCCGTGAGAGTGATCTTGTCGAGCAGCCACACGGCGACGGCCAGGGCTCCCGCGTTGGCGATCGTCTTGACTACGAAATTCTTCATGTGTCTGATCGTGGCAGACGAGATCGACAAGCACCCAGCGGCTGTGGACAACCCCGGGCGCGCGAGAGCGGACGAGGACGATGAAGGCATTCCGGCTGGACGAACTGGAGGCGGAACGCGCCGCCAACGACGGGGCCTACCTGCAGTTCCTGCGCGAGCGGAACATGTCGGTCGGCCTGTACGCCCTCGACGCCGGAGAGCACGACCCCCAGAACCCGCACGGCCAGGACGAGGTCTACTTCGTGGTGAGCGGTCGCGCGTCGATCACGGTGGGCCTGGAGACCACCCAGGTGGCGCGCGGCAGTGTCGTCTACGTGCCCGCCGGTGTGGCCCACAAGTTCCACCACATCACCGAGGATCTCCGGGTCCTGGTGGTGTTCTCTCCCCCCGAGAGCTGACCTCGCGTCTCAGGGTTCCCTAGGGGGACGGTCAGGGGAGGACAAGGGGTGCGAGAGCCCCGTGCGGCCCCTTGGCGACCTAGCATCGAACGCAGGACATCAGAGAACCCGGAATCGGCATCCCGGTGTCGGGGCCACGGGCGAGAAGAGGTAAGGAAAAGGCGATGCGAGAGATCTTCGACGGTATGCCGTGGTGGGTGAAGTGGATCGCGGTGCCGGTCATCGCCCTGGTGGTGTTCGGGGGCCTGATAGCGAGCGTCGTCGGCTTCGTCATCGGCCTGCTCTTCAAGCTGCTCGTCTTCGTCGCGCTGGTCGGTGGTCTGATCTACATCGTGCGGAAGTTCACGTCGAGTTCCTCCTCGCGCAGCGACTGGTGAGGCCCGAGAGGGTGAGCGATCGGTAACGGGGCGGAGGGAAAGGGAACCCAAGGTTCCCTCGGGCGGGGGAAGTTTCCGGCGAGGACGGCTGTGAGCGGCGGCCGACGGTTAAAGTCCGGAATTCGACGCGGGGGTCGATCCCCGCGGGCAGCGCACAGCCCCCTCCCGTGTTCCCCCGCACGGGCGGTCCTCCTCGCGCTTCGGGAGTGCCTCTTGGCCACGGTTGACACCGCACCCGCCCCATCCGTCGCTCCACCCTTCCAGCGATCGCGCGAATCCGCGGTGGCCCGGCTCCCTCCGGTACAGCCGCGCACGTCTCCCGGGGACACGCCCCCGCCTTCCCCGGCGCCGAACCCGCCGAGCGGGGCGGGCCCGTCGAACGCGCCGGGCGCCCCGGCCTCGTCGGTCTCCTCGGTCCCGCCGGGAGAGCAGGCGCCCCCGCACCCCACCACGCTGATCGGCTCGGTGCAGCGGGCCATGCGGCTGCTGGAGGCCGTCGCCTCACGCGACCAGGGCGCGCCCGCCAAACAGCTCGCCCGGGAGGCCGGACTGGCGCTGCCGACCGCGTACCACCTGCTGCGCACCCTCGTCCACGAGGGCTATCTGCGCCGCGACAAGGGGCTCTTCTTCCTGGGGGACGCCGCCGAACGCCTGAGCAGCAGCGCCGCCCAGCAGAAACGTCGCAGCACGGTGAGCGAGATGCTTGGGCGGTGGTGCGAGGCGATCGGCGCGCCCGTCTACTACGCGATCTACCGCGAGGGTGAGATCGAGGTCGTGTGCGTCGCCGACACCCCCGTGACCCCCGCGGTCGAGGAGTGGGCCGACTTCCGGGAGACCGGCCACGCGCACGCGATCGGGCAGTGCCTGCTGTCCCAGCTCGACGAGAAGTCCCGGCGCGACCACCTCGCCCGCTACCCCGTGCGCTCCCTCACGCCGTACACGGTGCGTGACGACGGCCGGCTGCTGCGGCGGCTGGAAAGGACCGCCCGCATGGAACCGGTGATCGAGCGGCAGGAGTACGCGCTCGGTGCCGTCTGTGCCGCGATCCCCATCACGGTGGGCAGTACTGCCGGGTCGATCGGCCTGTCCCTGCCGGCCCATCAGGCCGAGCGGCTGCTCCCCGCGACACGGAAGTTGCAGAGTGAAATCGGCCTGGCCCTGGGGTCACTCGGCATCTCTATCAGTATCTGAAAACTCACTCCTTGTGATCTGTCGTGCACGTTGAGCAAGATTTCAGCTATGGCCGGGGGATGATTCCTGGCCAGGTGACGGCAAACGACGGGGTAGGCGATGCGCGAGTCGGTGCAGGCAGAGGTCATGATGAGTTTCCTCGTGTCCGAGGAGCTCTCTTTCCGCATTCCGGTGGAACTGCGCTACGAGACCTGCGATCCGTACGCCGTGCGGCTGACCTTCCATCTGCCCGGCGATGCGCCGGTGACCTGGGCGTTCGGGCGGGAGCTGCTGATCGACGGAGTGGGCAGGCCGTGCGGTGACGGTGACGTGCACATCGCGCCGGCCGACCCGGAGGCGTTCGGTGACGTGCTGATCCGGCTTCAGGTCGGCTCCGACCACGCCCTGTTCCGGTCGGGAGCCGCACCGCTCGTCGCGTTCCTCGACCGTACGGACAAGCTGGTGCCGCTCGGCCAGGAGCGGTCGCTCGACGGATTCGACACCTACCTGGACGACGCGCTCGACCGGATCCTCGCCGAGGAGCAGAGCGCGGGCTGAAGCCTCGTCACTCCCTGGGCGGTGTAACGCTTCCTCGGCAGGTGCGCCCCGCCGCGCATGGCTGCGGGCGCGCCCGCTGCGGGACCCGGCCCTCGCGCCCGTCGGACGGCTCAGCGCATACGGCACCGGCCCGTCGGAGGGCCCGGTGACGACCGCGCCGGCGGCTCAGTGCTTACGGCGTCGGCCCTTCCCGGTTCTGGAGGGCACCCGGGCTCCCGCGGGCTCCAGCGGGGCGGCCGGGGTTCCCGCACGGTCCGCCGCGACCACCAGAGCCGCCAGCGCGGTCGTCACCGGCACGGCGGCGACCAGGCCGATCGATCCGACCAGGGTGCGCACGATCTCCTCGGCGACCAACTCGCTGTTGGCGACCGTGCCCACGCTGCTCTGCGCGATCGAGAAGAGCAGCAGCAGCGGCAGCGCGGCGCCCGCGTAGGCCAGGACGAGCGTGTTGACCACGGACGCGATGTGGTCGCGGCCGATCCGGATGCCCGCGCGGTACAGGCCCCGCCAGCCCATCGACGGGTTGGCCTCGTGCAGTTCCCAGACCGCGGACGTCTGCGTCACCGTCACGTCGTCGAGGACGCCGAGCGAGCCGATGATGACTCCGGCCAGCAGCAGGCCGCTCATGTCGATGGACGGGTACAAGCCGTGGATCAGGCCGGTGTTGTCGTCCGTGTTGCCGGTCAGCACGGCCCAGTCGATGAAGACCGAGCCCAGGATGCCGATCAGCAGCAGGGAGAGCAGGGTGCCGACCACGGCCACGGATGTCCGGGCCGACAGGCCATGGCACATGTAGAGCGCGATCAGCATGATCGCGCTGGACCCCACGACCGCCACGATCAAGGGGTTCGACCCTTGCAGGATCGCGGGCAGGATGAAGAAGTTCAGGATCATGAAGCTGATGGCCAGGGCGATCAGCGCCATCACACCGCGCATCCGGCCCACCACCACGACGACCAGGGCGAACAGGGCCGCGAGAAGCGTCAGCGGCAGCCTGCGGTTCGCGTCCGCCACGGAGTACTGGAGTTCCCTGGGCGCGGAGGGCTCGTACGCGACGATGACCTTCTCGCCCTGGTGCAACTGCCGTGACTGGTCCGGCTGGACGATCTCCGTGAACGTACGGCCCTTGTCCTTGCCGGTGTCGATCCGGATGGTGGCGCGCTTGCACTCCCCGGTCGCCTGTTGCTGGGCGGAGGAGCCCTCGGCTGTGGAGGTGTCGCCCGTCGGCGTCTCCCCCGAGGCGTTGACGGACTTGCAGTCCACCTCGACGATCTTGGTGACCGTCGCGTTCTGCGTCTGCCGGTCGAAGCCGACACCGGTGCGCTCGTGAGCCGGAGCGCCACCGGGCCACAGCACGACGAGTCCCACGGCGACCGCGGCGGCGAAGGGGATCAGTACGGCGGCGATGACCTTGCGCAGATGCTTCGAGACGGGCGCCACCGGGCCGTGGCTGTGACTGTGCGAGTGCCCGTGCCCACCGCCGGGTCCCTGCCCGTGCCCGTCGCCTCCGCCCGGACCCTGCCCGTGCCCGTGTCCTCCGCCCGGTCCGTGTCCCTGTCCTTCGTCCGGACTGTGTCCGCCGCCCTGCCCGTGACCGCCAACCTGCCCGTGACCGTCGCCCGGACCGTGCCCGTGCCCACCGCGGTAGCCCGGCCCGTGTCCCGCGCCCGGCTCCTGACCGCGGCTCCTGCCCGGATCGTCTCCGGGGCTTGCACCTGAGCCGTGCTCGTGACCGGCGCCTGATCCCGGTCCATCGTCCCAAGCTTGGCCGTAGCCCTCACCGGAGCCGTAGCCGGCGCCGGGCCCGGGTCCGTTGCCGGGCCCCCGTCCGCGGCCGTCGTCGAAGCCCGGGCGGCGCGGTGGCTCGGACGGGGGGAACGAGGGCTGCCGGTTCGTCGTCACCGACCGATCATCGCAAGAACGGCAAGGGCCCCCTGTTCACCGCGCCAGATATGACGCTAGCGTGGAGTCACCTTTGCACACGCGGGAGCTCGGAGCACCGGGCTGAGAGGGCGCTGACCTCCGTCTTCGCGATGTTTCACATGAAACATCGGTGAACGGAAGCCGCTGCGTCGACCGCCGAACCTGTTACCGGGTAATGCCGGCGTAGGGAGTAGGTCTCATGACCAACAAGGACGTACGCACGCCTGCCTCCAGCCAGACGGGCGGCGCTTCTTCGCCGTCCCCGGACGATGAGGCCGGGAAGTCCATCGGCTGGCACAAGGCGTACGTCGGGGGGACGCGTCCCGATCTGCGCGTGCCGGTCCGTCAGGTGCACCTGACCAACGGGCAGTCCGTGACGCTGTACGACACCTCCGGCCCGTACACCGATCCGAGTGTCGACACCGATGTACGCAGGGGCCTGGCGCCGCTGCGCGAGAACTGGATCATCGCTCGCGGCGACACCGAGGAGTACGCGGGCCGGCCCGTGCGCCCCGAGGACGACGGGATCAAGCACACCTCTCCGCGCGGCGGACTGCGCAATCTCGACGCGGTCTTCCCCGGCCGGCCGCGCCAGCCGCGCCGGGGACGTTCGGGGCAGGCGGTCACCCAGCTCGCCTACGCGCGCCGTGGCGAGATCACCCCCGAGATGGAGTTCGTCGCCGTCCGCGAGAACGTCGAACCCGAGGTCGTACGCGAGGAGATCGCCGCCGGCCGGGCGGTGCTGCCGGCGAACGTCAACCACCCCGAGATCGAGCCGATGATCATCGGCAAGCGGTTCCTGGTGAAGGTGAACGCCAACATCGGTAATTCCGCCGTCACTTCCTCCATCGAGGAAGAGGTCGAGAAGATGACCTGGGCGACCCGCTGGGGCGCCGACACTGTCATGGACCTGTCTACGGGACGGAACATCCACACCACCCGCGAGTGGGTGCTGCGCAACTCCCCCGTCCCCATCGGAACCGTGCCGCTCTACCAGGCGTTGGAGAAGGTCGACGGCCGTGCCGAGGAACTCACCTGGGAGATCTACAAGGACACGGTCATCGAGCAGGCCGAACAGGGCGTGGACTACATGACGGTCCACGCGGGCGTCCGCCTCGCCTATGTGCCGCTCACCGCGAACCGCAAGACGGGCATCGTCTCGCGCGGCGGCTCGATCATGGCGGCCTGGTGCCTCGCCCACCACAAGGAGTCGTTCCTCTACGAGAACTTCGAGGAACTCTGCGAGATCCTCGCCGCGTACGACGTCACGTACTCGCTCGGCGACGGTCTGCGGCCCGGCTCCATCGCGGACGCCAACGACGCGGCACAGTTCGCGGAGTTGAGGACGCTCGGGGAACTCAACACGATCGCGAAGCGTTTCCATGTACAGACGATGATCGAAGGCCCGGGACATGTCCCGATGCACAAGATCAAGGAGAACATCGACCTTCAGCAGGAGATCTGTGATGAAGCTCCGTTCTATACGCTCGGCCCGCTGACCACCGACGTCGCGCCCGCGTACGACCACATCACCTCGGGTATCGGCGCAGCCATGATCGCCTGGTGGGGCACCGCGATGCTCTGCTACGTGACACCCAAGGAGCACCTGGGTCTCCCTAACCGTGACGACGTCAAGACCGGCGTCATCACCTACAAGATCGCAGCCCACGCGGCCGATCTCGCCAAGGGGCACCCCGGTGCGCAGGACTGGGACGACGCGCTGTCCGACGCCCGCTTCGAGTTCCGGTGGGAGGACCAGTTCAACCTGGCTCTCGACCCGGACACGGCGCGGGAGTTCCACGACGAGACGCTGCCGGCCGAGCCGGCCAAGACGGCCCACTTCTGCTCCATGTGCGGACCGAAGTTCTGCTCGATGAAGATCAGCCAGAGCATCAACGAACGGTTCGGCGGGGACACGGCGGAAGGCGCTTCGGCGGCGGAGATCTCCGAAGGGATGCTCCAGAAGTCCCGGGAGTTCGCGGAGGCGGGCAACCGCGTCTATCTGCCGCTGGCGGACTGACCTGCTTCAGGAGGGCGCTCTCCGGGACGCCGTGCCCGGAGAGCGAGGCCTTCCTGACGCCGGCCGAGGAGTGGTACTTCGCCCGCACCGCCGAGAGGACGGGCCGGGGCGTCCTGCCGGTCGGCGGGCACTCCCGGCGGCGCTGACCCCCGGCCCGATGTCGCCACCCCCCCTGCACGACGACGCGGCCCCGATCAAAAGGGGACTGATCTGGAAGGAGAGCAACAGCACCGAGCGAGTGCGCGAGTTCGTCCAAGTGGCCGTGGACGCGACCGGGCGCCGGGAGACCGAAGGGAGCAGACTGGGCGCATGACAGCGACGTCGATGAGCAAGGGCGGCAACCTTCCCGTCGCCGTCGGGGCGGTGCGGGTCGAACTCGGCTGGTCCGGTGGCCCCGGCGCGCCCGACGCCGACGCGTCGGCGCTGCTGCTCCGGGCCGACGGGCGGGTACGGGACGACGGCGACTTCGTCTTCTACAACCAGCCCCAGCACGCCTCGGGCGCCGTCCGGCATCTGGGGAAGCGCCAGGACAGTGGTCGTACGACCGACACCGTGGGCGTGGACCTGGGGGCCCTGGAGCCGGAGATCGAGCGGGTCGTCCTCGGCGCCTCGGCAGACGGGGGCACCTTCGGCCAGTTGGCCGGTCTGCGGCTGCGGCTGCTCGACGCCGGGACGGGCGGGGAGCTGGCGCTGTTCGAGATGGAGGCCACGACGGAGACGGCGTTCATCGGGGGTGAGCTGTACCGGCGGGCCGGTCAGTGGAAGTTCCGGGCGGTGGGACAGGGGTACGCGTCCGGACTCGCGGGCCTGGCCACCGACTTCGGGATCAGCGTGGACGAGGAACCCGACGCCACCGGGTCGTCGACGCCCGCTCCGTACGCAGCCACCTCGGCGCCGACCCCTTCGCAGCCAACCTCCACCTTCCCGCCCCCGCCAACCTTCACCTCCCCGCCCCCGCCGGTCCCCGCCTTCCCGCCTCCGCCCGCCCCCGCCGCGCCGCCCGCTCCCGCCGCCGGTTCCGCCCCGCGTCTGGTCAAGGGGGAGGAGCAGTTGCCGGTGGACATGCGCAAGCGGCTGTCCCTGCGCAAGGAGCAGGTGGCGGTCAGTCTGCGCAAGCACGGGGCGGAGGGGGTGACGGCGCGCGTGATCCTGGTGCTGGACGCCTCCGGGTCGATGTCGTTCCTCTACTCGAAGGGTGTCGTGGCCGATGTCGTCGAGCGGATGGCGGCGGTGGCCGCGCAGCTCGACGACGACGGCGAGATGCAGGCGTGGACGTTCGCGTCGAACCCGGCCCGGCTGCCGGACCTGGCTCTCGGGGAGCTGCCGGAGTGGCTGCGGAGTCATGTGCGGGTCGGTGAACTGACCTTGTTCCGGCGCAAGAAGCCGCGCAAGGGTCTGCTGCCCGGTCAGGTGGACATGCGCGCGGTCGGGATCCAGAACGAGGAACAGAAGGTGATCGCGGAGGTCCGGAGGTATGTCCGGGAGCACCCGGCCGCCGCGCCCACGCTGGTGCTCTTCTTCTCCGACGGCGGTGTCTACCGCAACAAGGAGATCGAGACCGAGCTGCGGGAGGCGGTGGACGAGCCGGTCTTCTGGCAGTTCGTGGGGCTGGGGCGCTCCAACTACGGCGTGCTGGAGCGGTTCGACACCCTGCCGGGCCGGCGCGTGGACAACGTCGGCTTCTTCGCCGTCGACGACATCAGCGACGTACCGGACGGGGAGCTTTACGACCGGCTGCTGTCCGAGTTCCCGTCGTGGATGAGGGAGGCGCGGCGGCTGGGCATCATCTGAGCCGGCGGCAGGCCGGACGGCCCGTCCGGCAAGGTGCGCGCCCGTCGCCCCGCCGAGGCAGCCCTGCGGGCCCGCGCGCTCACGCGGGCCCCTTCATCTCCTGGTCCCCGGCCGTCGGCCGACCGAGGTCACCTGGGCTGCCGGTGTCGCCCGGCCGACCGGTGTCACTCGGTCGGCCGGGGTCACTCGGGCTGGTGTTCCGGGCCGCCGAAGTCGGGACTGCTGAAGTCCGGGCTGGAGAAGCTCGGGCGCGGTCCCGCCGCGGGTCCGCCGTCGGGGCTGCTGAACCCCGGCCGGTCGTAGCCCAGGTGCGGGATGCGGCTGGGCGCCGCCGGTGTGGGCCGGTCCAGGTCGGCCGCGCCCGGGTCCGTGAGGGCCTCCCGGAGGAACGGCAGGATGCCGCGCTCCAGCAGGGCTTCGTGCCAGGCCTCCCGGGCCCGGGCGACCTGTTCGCTCGACTCGCCGCCCGCTCCCGCGAGGAGCGAGGACGAGCTGTTGCGCAGGGCCGTCAGCAGCAGTCCGGCCGCGGCGACGAGGATCGCCGCCGCGGTGATCGCGCCGAAGACCCAGCCGGTGGTCAGAAGGGTCTGGGCGATGGCCGGCTCGGGGCTGAGCATCTTGAGGATGTACCCCACGAGCAGGAATATCGCGGCGGCGGTCCCCGCGAGGACGGGAGCGAGCACGGCGACGACGGCGACGGCGCCGGCCCCGGCGGTCTCGGTGACCTCGCCCACCGTGGCGGCGAGCCCCATCGCGCCCGCGCCCGGCTCCGGGGAGCCGGTCTCCTCGCTCACGAGGGGGGTGGGCCGCGCCGGGCGGCGCAGTTCCTCACGGGCCTTCACGTAGTGCGCGTACTCGTCCGCCGCGGCCGTCGTGATGAGGGCGGTGGCGCTGAGCGCCATGGTGCGCAGTTGTTCGAGGTTGAGCCGCCGGCCGACAGCGGCGAGTTCCGGGCGGTGTGGTGCGGAGCGCAGCGCCTCATCGAGGATCCGCTCGTAGTCCTGGCGGTCCTCGCTCAGCAGGTGCTGCGGAACGCTGTTCATCTGCATCCCCCGATGCTCCGTAGGGCTGATGGCTCGCACGCTGACGAGCCGTTGGGCAGAAACGGAGGGGAGCCTGCTACGGATAAGCCGATGGTAGAGGGGGGACGGCACGCATCGACAGGGGGTTTCCGGAAATTGGCCCCTGGCCGGAGTGCTCCGCCCGGAGTGACGCCTGCCCGCTGAACGGTCAGATATCCAAGGGAAGTTGCCGGACCAGCAGCTTTCCGGCCATGGTCACGCCGCCGTCCATGGCGATGGCGAGTCCGTCGGCGTAGAGGTGCGGTCCTTCCACCACGGGGCCCGCGCGGTCCTCGCCCTCCTCCGGGCCGACCTCGCCGAGCAGGTACGGGATGGGGCTGTGACCGTGGACGATGCGGGCGCCGCCGTAGGTGCCGAGCAGGTCGCGGACCGCTTCCGCGCCGCCGTCATCACGGAAGGCGAAGCGCTTGGTGAACTTGCGGAACAGGTCCCAGCATTCGTCGGCGTCGTTGCGGGTGAGGGTTTCGCGGACGGTGTCGTTGACCGCTTCGATGGAGTCGCCGTAGTCGAGGTAGGCGGTCGTGTCGGAGTGCACCAGCAGGTGTCCGTCGACCAGTTCCATGGCGTCGAGGCGGGCCATCCACTGGAGGTGGTGGTCCTGGAGGCGGTCCATGTCGGTCTTCTGGCCGCCGTTGAGCAGCCAGGCGGCCTGGAAGGTGGCGGTGCCGGCACCGGAGTTGACGGGGGTGTCGGCGAACCGCTTGGCGCCGAGCAGCAGCAGCTCGTGGTTGCCCATGAGCGCCTTGCAGTAGCCGCCGGCAGCCGCGGCTTCGGCGGACAGCCGCATGACGAGGTCGATGACGCCGATGCCGTCCGGGCCGCGGTCGGTGAAGTCGCCGAGGAACCACAGGCGGGCGGTTCCCGCGGACCAGTTGCCGGCGGCGTCGAGGAGGCCCTGCTCCTGGAGCGCCGCGATGAGCTGGTCGAGGTAGCCGTGCACGTCGCCGACGACGTACAGCGGTCCGGGGCCTTCGCCGGGCGCGGGAGCGGAGGCGGCGGCGGGGTCGACGGGGACCTGAAGCGTGTCACCGCGGTTGATGACCGGCAGATCGCGCTCTGTGGGCGTGTATCCCTCGGGGAAGTCCCCCGGGAACTCGCCCGGGAACTCGCCCGGGAAGTCCTCGGCGGAATCCCTGACCCCGTACGGCGCGGCCTCGCCAGCGTAGGGCGCCGCCTCGCCCGCCGGGTAGGGCGCCACCTCACCGGCCGGGTACGCCCCGGGTTCCCCCGACGCGTACGGCGCGGACTCTCCCGACGCGTATGGCGCCGCCGCCGGCTCCGATGACGCGTACGGCTCGGACTGCCCGACGGGCCCCGCGCCCTCGCCCTGGGGCGTGTTCGGCGCGTACGGACCGGTCTCGTGGACGTAAGCGGGCACCCGGAAGTCGCGCAACGTCGCCGTCCGCGTCACCTCGGGTCCCTGACCGGCCCCCTGAGTCATCGACCCCTCCACCACCATCGCGCCGCATCTGCACCTGTTCGGACTGCCTGGTCGCAGCGGCCCGCGGTGTCGTCCGCCCATCATAGGAATGCGGATCGCGCCATGTGATGACCCAGGGGTGGTGAATCGGAACAGGAGGCCGGTCCACCATGGTTTTCGCCCGAATTGGGCGGGGCTCCGCCGTCGGGCGTCAGTCCTTCTCGGGTGATCGGGGCGGACTGACGGTCGTCCGGGGCGGCCTGCGCTGCGAGGAGGTCCGCACGATCAGCTCTGTCGGTATCACCTGCTCGACCGGTTGGTCCGATTCGACCCCCTCGATGGCGTCGATCAGGAGCTGGACGACCGCCGTGCCGATTCTGCGCGGTTTGAGGGAGAGCGTCGTGATGGGCGGTTCGGTGCTGGCATAGCCCATGGACTCGCTGCAGCACACCAGGAGCAGGTCGTCGGGCACGCGCAGACCGTAGCGGCGGGCGGCGGCCAGCAGGTCGGTGCCGTTCGGGTCGAAGAGCCCGTAGACGGCGTCGGGGCGGTCGGGCCGGGCGAGCAGCCGGTCGGCGGCGACGGCTCCGGCGCACGGATCGTGCGCGGGGTAGGCCTCGTAGACCGGGTCCTGGCCCACGCGCTCGCACCAGCGCAGATAGGCGGTGGTCGAGAGGTGGGTGTACGTGTCCGTGGTGGTGCCGGTGAGGAGGCCGATGCGGCGCGCGCCGGCGGCGGCCAGGTGGTCGAGGATGCCGAGGACGGCGGCCTCGTGGTCGTTGTCCACCCAGGCGGTGACCGGGAGCGCTCCCGCCGGACGGCCGTCGGAGACGACGGGTAAGCCCTGGCGTACCAGCTCGCTGACGACGGGGTCCTGGTCGGACGGGTCGATGACCACGGTCCCGTCCAGGGCGACGTTCGACCACACGTCGTGACGGGAGGTCGCGGGCAGGATGACCAGCGCATATCCCCGGGCGAGCGCGGCCGAGGTGGCGGCTCTGGCCATCTCGGCGAAGTACGCGAACTCGGTGAAGGTGAAAGGTTCATCCCCGTACGTGGTCACGGTCAGGCCGATCAGGCCCGACTTGCCGGTACGGAGGGTTCGGGCCGCGGCCGACGGGCGATAACCCAGTCGGTCGGCGACTTCGCGGACATGGCGTCGGGTGGCGTCCGGGAGCCGGCCCTTGCCGTTGAGGGCATCGGACACGGTCGTGATGGAGACCCCCGCGGCCGCGGCCACGTCTCTGATACCCGCCCGGCCCGGTCGACCGCCTCGGCGGGTGGTCTCCGCCCGGCTCACCTGGTGCTTCCCTGCTGCTGTCATGGCGAGCCGATAGTAGGGCTCATGCGGTGGGGTAGTGCGGACGCATATGCACGCGTTGACAGGCACGTTTCTGCATGGTCGTAAAGGCTGAAATGCCTTGGAAACAGAGGCAGTTGAACGATCCAATGGCAGTACGTGACTTGTCGACGCGTGTGGGCCTGCCAAGTGGCCCATGTTTCGAAGAGGTCTCAACTCACCTGTACGAGGGATGCGCGCTACGGCGTGGGCCACCGGCGCATGTGATGAACGCCGACGCGCCCCCCGATTCGTACACCTTCGTACAAGGATGCCCGCCGGGTCCGCGCGGAAGGAACCCGGCTCTCCTTCCGCGTCCTGATCGCGGCGGGAGCGGGAGGACCGCGTCGCGGCGGGAGTGGGCGGACGGCGTGCCGGTCGCGTGCGGTTGTCCACAGGCCATTCGCAGTGGAGCCGAATCCTCATAAGGTGAGAAGCATTGGTAGCCGGCGGCGGTCTGAGCCGCCGGTGGTCGCGAGGAGGACTGCGGTGAGCGAGACGAGCCCCAAGCTGCGTGCCGAGCTGGCGGGGGTCCCCGCCTACAAGCCCGGCAAGCCCGCCGCGGCCGGAGCCGTGGCGTACAAGCTGTCTTCCAACGAGAACCCGTATCCGCCGCTGCCCGGTGTCATCGAGAGCGTCACCGCGGCGGTCGACTCCTTCAACCGCTACCCGGACATGGCGTGCACGGGGCTGATGAACGAGCTGGCGGACCGTTTCGCCGTCCCCGTGTCCCATCTGGCGACCGGCACCGGCTCGGTCGGCGTCGCGCAGCAGTTGCTGCAGGCCACCAGCGGTCCCGGCGACGAGGTCATCTACGCCTGGCGCTCCTTCGAGGCGTACCCGATCATCACGCAGATCAGTGGCGCGACCTCGGTGCAGGTGCCGCTGACGCCGGACGAGGTGCACGACCTGGACGCGATGGCGGGCGCGGTCACGGACCGGACGCGGCTGATCTTCCTCTGCAACCCGAACAACCCGACGGGCACCGTGGTGCGCCGGGCCGAGCTGGAGCGTTTCCTCGACCGGGTGCCGAGCGACGTGCTGGTCGTGCTGGACGAGGCGTACCGCGAGTTCATCCGGGACGTCGAGGTGCCGGACGGGGTGGCGATCTACCGGGACCGGCCCAACGTCTGTGTGCTGCGCACCTTCTCCAAGGCGTACGGCCTCGCCGGTCTGCGGGTCGGTTTCGCGATCGCCCACGAGCCGGTGGCGGCGGCGCTGCGCAAGACGGCGGTGCCGTTCGGTGTGAGCCAGCTCGCCCAGGACGCCGCCGTGGCGAGCCTGCGGGCCGAGGACGAGCTGCTGGGCCGGGTCGGCTCGCTGGTCGCCGAGCGCACCCGGGTGGTCGACACGCTGCGCGGTCAGGGCTGGACGGTTCCCGAGACGCACGCCAACTTCGTGTGGCTGCGGCTGGGGGAGCGGACGGTCGACTTCGCGGCCCACTGCGAGCAGGCCGGTGTCGTGGTGCGCCCGTTCGCCGGCGAGGGCGTGCGGGTGACCGTCGGTGAGACCGAGGCGAACGACATCTTCCTCAAGGCGTCCGAGGCGTTCCGCCAGGAGCTGTAGCCATCACCCAGGGCAATAGCCGTAGCCCCATGAGGTGTAGCCATAACCCAGGGCTGTAGCCGTAGCCCCAGGAGCTATGGCCGCTGCCCAGGAGCTGTAGGCCTCACGGCGGGGACCGGTACCGGCAGGGTCGGGTACCGGTCCCCGCCCGTTTTCCCTGTCCAGGTCCCCGCCCGCAGCCCTCCGCTTCCGGCCCTCTCCGATACCAGTGATCTTGGCTCTCGCGCCAGAGGTCCACCGGTTCCCTCCCGCCGGGCCGCCCGGGTCGCGGTTAGGGACCCCCCACCCCTCCTGTCTCGAACGGGCATGCGTCATAATTGCTTGTGAATGTGAACGCGTTCACAAACGTGTCCTGGTTGCTCCCGTGATGTCTGGAACAAAGCGGGCGAACTGCCGCTGTGACCACGGCGACGTAAGGAGACTGCGACGTGGAATTGGCTTTGGCGCCGGAGACTTTGGCGCGATGGCAGTTCGGCATCACCACCGTCTACCACTTCCTCTTCGTCCCCCTGACCATCTCGCTCGCCGCGCTCACCGCCGGCCTGCAGACAGCCTGGGTGCGGACGGAGAACGAGAAGTACCTCAGGGCGACCAAGTTCTGGGGCAAGCTCTTCCTGATCAACATCGCCATGGGCGTCGTCACCGGCATCGTGCAGGAGTTCCAGTTCGGCATGAACTGGTCCGACTACTCACGCTTCGTGGGCGACATCTTCGGTGCCCCGCTCGCCTTCGAGGCGCTGATCGCCTTCTTCTTCGAGTCCACCTTCATCGGGCTGTGGATCTTCGGCTGGGACAAGCTCCCGAAGAAGATCCACCTGGCCTGCATCTGGATGGTCGCGGTCGGCACGATCCTGTCGGCGTACTTCATCCTCGCGGCCAACTCGTGGATGCAGCACCCCGTCGGCTACCGGATCAACAACGGGAAGGGGCGAGCGGAACTCACCGACTTCTGGCAGGTGCTGACCCAGAACACGGCGCTCACCCAGGCCTTCCACACCCTCACGGCGTCGTTCCTGACCGGTGGCGCCTTCATGGTGGGCATCGCCGCCTTCCACCTGGCCCGCAAGAAGCACGTCCCCGTCATGAAGACGTCGCTGCGGCTCGGCCTCGTCACGGTCGTCATCGCCGGTCTGCTCACGGCGGTCAGCGGCGACCTGCTCGGCAAGGTCATGTTCAAGCAGCAGCCGATGAAGATGGCCGCCGCCGAGGCGCTGTGGGACGGTCAGAACTCGGCGCCCTTCTCGATCTTCGCGTACGGAGACGTGAGCAAGGGCCACAACTCCGTCGAGCTGTCCATCCCGGGGATACTGTCGTTCCTCGCCGACGACGACTTCAACTCGTACGTCCCGGGCATCAACGACACCAACAAGGCCGAGCAGCAGAAGTTCGGGCCCGGCGACTACCGGCCCATCATCCCGGTCACCTTCTGGGCGTTCCGCTGGATGATCGGCTTCGGCATGGCGTCCTTCGTGATCGGGCTGTTCGGACTCTGGGTGACCCGCAAGAAGTTCATGCTGCCTCAGCATCTGCGGGTCGGTGACGACGAGGTGCCCCATCTCGTCCTCTTCAAGAACAAGGCACTGGGCCCGAAGCTGAGCACCTGGGCCTGGCGCATCGCCATCTGGACGCTGGGCTTCCCGCTGATCGCCAACTCCTGGGGCTGGATCTTCACGGAGATGGGCCGTCAGCCCTGGGTGGTCTACGGCGTGCTGCAGACCCGGAACGCGGTCTCCCCCAGCGTCTCGCAGGGCGAGGTCCTCACGTCGATGATCGTCTTCACGGCGCTCTACGCGATCCTCGCCGTGATCGAGGTCAAGCTGCTCGTGAAGTACGTCAAGGCGGGACCGCCCGAACTCACGGACGCCGACCTCAACCCGCCCACCAAGATCGGCGGCGACTCCCATGACGCCGACAAGCCGATGGCCTTCTCCTACTAGGCCCAGGGAGCCGCTGAGTCATGGAACTTCACGACGTCTGGTTCGTCCTCATCGCGGTCCTGTGGACCGGCTACTTCTTCCTGGAGGGCTTCGACTTCGGAGTCGGCATCCTCACGAAGCTGCTGGCCCGGGACCGCACGGAGAAGCGGGTGCTGATCAACACGATCGGTCCCGTGTGGGACGGCAACGAGGTGTGGCTGCTCACGGCGGGCGGCGCGACCTTCGCCGCCTTCCCGGAGTGGTACGCCACCCTCTTCTCCGGCTTCTACCTGCCGCTGCTGATCATCCTGGTCTGCCTGATCGTCCGGGGTGTCGCCTTCGAGTACCGGGCGAAGCGGCCCGAGGAGCACTGGCAGCGCAACTGGGAGACGGCGATCTTCTGGACCTCGCTCATCCCGGCGATCCTGTGGGGTGTGGCCTTCGGCAACATCGTGCGCGGGGTCAAGATCGACCGGAACTTCGAGTACGTGGGCAACTTCTGGGACCTGCTCAACCCGTACGCGATCCTCGGCGGCCTGGTCACGCTGACCCTGTTCACCTTCCATGGGACGGTGTTCGTCGGGCTCAAGACGGTCGGCGACATCCGGGAGCGGGCCCGCAAGCTCGCTCTGCGACTCGGCATGGTGACGGCGCTGTTGGCGCTCGCCTTCCTGCTCTGGACCCAGGTCGACAACGGTGACGGCGGATCGCTGGCCGCCCTGATCGTGGCCGTGGTCGCGCTCGTCGCGGCGCTGGTGGCGGTCAACGCCGGGCGCGAGGGCTGGGCGTTCACGCTCTCGGGGATCACCATCGTGGCGGCGGTCGCGATGCTGTTCCTGACGCTCTTCCCGAACGTCATGCCGTCCTCGCTCAATGACGACTGGAGCCTCACGGTCACCAACGCGTCGTCGAGCCCGTACACCCTGAAGATCATGACCTGGTGTGCCGCCATCGCCACACCGATCGTCCTGCTCTACCAGAGCTGGACCTACTGGGTGTTCCGCAAGCGCATCGGTACGCAGCACATCGCCGCGGACGCGTCGCACTGAGGCAGTCGGACGTGTCCCGCCGAGGCGGTGGGACGTGTCCCACTGAGTCCGACATCGGGGGCATGTTTCACGTGAAACATGCCTGATGAGCCAAGGGTGTGTTTCACGTGAAACCAATTGATCCGCGTCTGCTCCGGTACGCCCGGGCCACCCGCCTCTTCCTGCTGGCGGTCGTGGGGCTGGGTGTCGTCGGAGCGGCGCTGGTCATCGCCCAGGCGATGCTCATCGCCGAGGTGGTGGTGGGCGCCTTCCAGCACGGCTTCTCCGCCGCCGAACTGCGGACTCCTCTGGTGCTGTTGGTGGCGGTCGCGATCGGACGGGCCGTGGTGGCCTGGCTCACCGAACTGGCCGCCCACCGGGCGAGTGCGGCGGTCAAGTCCGAGCTGAGGGGGCGACTGCTGGAGAGGGCCGCGCTCCTCGGCCCCGGCTGGCTCGGCGGCCAGCGGACCGGCTCGCTGGTCGCCCTCGCGACGCGGGGCGTCGATGCCCTGGACGACTACTTCTCGCGTTATCTGCCGCAGCTCGGACTCGCGGTGGTCGTCCCGGTGGCGGTGCTGGCTCGGATCGTCACCGAGGACTGGGTGTCGGCGGCGATCATCGTCGCCACCCTCCCCCTGATCCCCCTCTTCATGATCCTGATCGGCTGGGCCACCCGAACCCAGATGGACCGCCAGTGGCGCATGCTCTCGCGCCTCTCCGGACACTTCCTGGACGTCGTCGCGGGGCTGCCCACGCTGAAGGTGTTCGGCCGGGCCAAGGCGCAGGCCGAGTCGATCCGGAAGATCACCGGCGAGTACCGCCAGGCGACCATGCGGACGCTGCGGATCGCCTTCCTGTCCTCCTTCGCCCTGGAACTGCTCGCCACCATCTCCGTCGCCCTGGTCGCCGTGACCATCGGCATGCGGCTCGTCCACGGCGAGATGGACCTGTACGTGGGGCTCGTCATCCTGGTGCTGGCGCCGGAGGCGTATCTGCCGCTGCGCCAGGTGGGGGCCCAATACCACGCCGCCGCCGAGGGCCTCGCCGCCGCAAAGGAGATCTTCGCGGTACTGGAGACGCCCGTGCCGGCCGCCGGATCGCTCCAGGTGCCGGCGGGGGAGATCGCCTTCGAGAGCGTGAGCGTGCGCTATCCGGGACGCTTGGCGGACGCCGTCTCGGACGCCTCCTTCACCGTCGCCCCCGGTGAGACGGTCGCCCTCGTCGGACCCAGCGGCGTGGGCAAGTCGACGCTGCTGAACGTCCTGCTCGGATTCGTCCGGCCCACCGGAGGCCGGGTGCGCGCCGGGGGAGTCGATCTCGCCGAGGCCGACCTCACGGCGTGGCGCTCCCGGATCGCCTGGGTACCGCAACGGTCCCATCTGTACGCCGGGTCCATCGCCGAGAACGTCCGCCTGGCCCGCCCCGAGGCGGACGACGCGGCGGTGCGCGCGGCCCTCGGCGACGCGGGTGCCGCCGGATTCGTCGACGCGCTGCCCGACGGGATGGACACCCTCCTCGGCGAGGACGGTGCCGGTCTGTCGGCCGGACAGCGTCAGCGACTCGCGCTGGCCCGGGCGTTCCTCGCGGACCGGCCCCTGCTGCTGCTGGACGAGCCGACCGCCTCGCTCGACGGGGCGACGGAGGCGGAGGTCGTCCAGGCCGTCCGGCGGCTCGCCGTCGGCCGGACCGTACTCCTGGTGGTGCACCGGCCCGCCCTGCTGGAGGTGGCGGACCGGGTGGTACGCCTGGAGGCCGCCTCGCCCGCCGACACCCCGCTCGCGGAGCCCGCTTCCGCTTCGCTCACGGTGCCCGCCTCCGCCCCGCCCGCGGAATCCGCGCTCACCGGACCCGGTGACGCCCGGCAGGACCGGGGCGTCGAGCCGAACGGCGCGGCGCCGCTGGACGGTGAGGTCTCCGCACCGGTGCCGGGTGCCCGCGATGGCGTGCTCGCCCGGGTCCGGGCCATGGCCGCGCCCCGACGCGGACCCCTCGTCCTCGCCCTGCTCCTGGGCAGCCTCGCCCTCGGAAGCGCCGTCGGCCTGATGGCCACCTCCGGATGGCTCATCTCGCGGGCCTCCCAGCAGCCCCCGGTGCTCTATCTGATGGTCGCCGTCACGGCCACCCGGACGTTCGGCATCGGACGGGCGGTGTTCCGGTACGCGGAGCGGCTCGTGTCGCACGACGCGGTGCTGCGGATGCTGGCCGACACCCGGGTCGCCGTCTACCGGCGCCTGGAACGCCTCGCACCCGCCGGGCTGCGCTCCACCCGCCGCGGTGACCTGCTGTCCCGGCTGGTCGCCGACGTGGACGCGCTCCAGGACTACTGGCTGCGCTGGCTGCTCCCGGCCGGAGCGGCGGTCGTGGTCTCCGCCGCCTCCGTCGGCTTCACCGCCTGGCTGCTGCCCGAGGCCGGCGCCGCTCTGGCCGTCGGTCTGCTGGCGGCCGGAGCCGGCGTGCCGCTCGTGACCGGCGCCGTCGCGCGCCGCGCCGAACGCCGGCTGGCCCCCGCACGCGGGGCGCTGGCCACCCAGGTGGCCGACCTGCTCACCGGCACCGCCGAGCTGACCGTCGCCGGCGCCCTGCCCGCCCGTGCCGCCGAGACCCGGCGCGCCGACACCGTCCTCACCCGGATCGCCTCACGGGGCGCCACCGCGACCGCCCTCGGCGACGGACTCACCGCGCTGGTCTGCGGGCTGACCGTCGCGGCCACCGCTCTCGTCGGCGCCCAGGCGGTCGCCGCCGGACGGCTGGACGGCGTCCTGATGGCCGTCGTCGTCCTCACCCCGCTCGCCGCCTTCGAGGCCGTCATGGGGCTGCCGCTGGCGGTGCAGTACCGGCAGCGGGTCCACAAGAGCGCGGAGCGCGTGTACGAGGTGCTGGACTCCCCCGACCCCGTACGGGAGCCGGAACGGCCCCGGCAGGCGCCCGCCTCGCCGTTCCCGCTGCGGCTGGACGGCGTCCGGGCCCGGTATGCCGGACAGGACCGGGACGCGCTCGCCGGTCTCGACCTGACGCTCGCCGAGGGCCGCAGGATCGCCGTGGTCGGAGCCTCCGGGGCGGGCAAGACGACGCTCGCCCAGGTGCTGCTGCGGTTCCTGGACACCGAGGCGGGGACGTACACGCTGGGCGGTGTGGACGCGTACGGGATGGACGGGGACGACGTACGACGGCTCGTCGGGCTCTGCGCGCAGGACGCGCACCTCTTCGACAGCACCGTGCGCGAGAACCTGCTCCTCGCGCGCAGGGACGCGACCGAGGCCGGGCTGCGGGACGCGCTCCGCAGGGCCCGGCTCCTCGACTGGGCCGACGGGCTGCCCGACGGGCTCGACACCCTGATCGGCGAGCACGGGGCACGGCTGTCCGGCGGCCAGCGCCAGCGGCTCGCCCTCGCCCGCGCGCTCCTCGCCGACTTCCCGGTGCTCGTCCTCGACGAGCCGGCCGAACACCTCGACCTCCCGACGGCCGACGCCCTCACCGCCGATCTGCTCGCCGCGACCGAGGGCCGTACGACGCTGCTGATCACGCACCGGCTCGCCGGGCTCGACGCGGTGGACGAGGTGCTCGTCCTCGCGGACGGCCAGGTGGTCCAGCGCGGAACCTTCGCCGAGCTGTCGGCGGTCGAGGGGGCGCTGCGGGACATGGTGGAACGGGAGACCGCGGGGGATCTGCTGGTGGGGGCGGTGGCGGGGTAGCCGGGGACGGCGGGTTGCCGGGAGGCCGGGAGGCTGGGAGGCCGGGACGCCGAGATGCCGAGATGCTGGACGTGGGGATGCCGGGGCGAGGCGTCGTCGGGAGGCAGGGTGGCCGGGGCGCGCGGGGCGGGGATGCCGGGGGGAGGTCCCTTTGTGGCGCCGGGGCGGTCGGGGCAGCTTCCGTCGGGGCAGCCTCCGCTGTGGCCGACTTTCCCTCTCAAATGGGACTAACTAGGCTCAGGGCATGTCAGCAGCCTCCGCAGCCTCCGCAGCCTCCGCCTCCTCCGGCCCGGACGATGGCGCCGGTGTGCCCGCCCGGGCGGACGGCTCCGGTATCGGAGGCCTGGAAGCCGAACTGGCCGCACGCGTACCGCGGTTGCTGGAGGCGATGCGGTCGGTCGGCTCCGGCTTGGAGCTGCACTCCACGCTGGACCGGATCTGCGAGACCGCCGCCGACCTCACGGACGCCCGCTACGCGGCCATCGGCGTCGTGCCGGAGAGCGGGAGTGGACTCGCCGACTTCGTCTTCCACGGCGCGGACCAGGGGACCGCGGAGCGCATCGGACGACTTCCCGACGGCCACAAGGGGCTGCTCGGCGCGCTCGTCCGCCACCCCGAGCCGGTCCGGCTCACCGACCTGTCCGACGACCCGCGCTCCTGCGGGTTCCCGGCCGGCCATCCCCCGATGCGCAGCTTCCTGGGAGTGCCGATCACCGTGCAGGGAGAGATCTTCGGCAACCTGTATCTGGCCGAGAAACGCGGCGGCGGTGCCTTCGGGGACGACGATCTCAACATGGTCCGGGTGCTGGCCACGGAGGCGGGCATCGCCATCGGCAACGCCCGGCTCTACGAGGCCGCCAAGCAGCGCGAGCGCTGGATCGACGGCTCGGTGGCCGTCACCACCGCGCTCCTGGCCGGCGGCGACGCCGAGGACGCCTTGCAGGTCGTCGCGGAACAGGCCCGCCGGCTCTCCGGATCGGCGGCCGGGATCGTGCTGCTGCCCGCCGAGGACGGCGGCCTGGAGATCGTCGCGGTCGCCTCGGACCACCCCTCCAAGGCACTCGGCGTGGTCGTCCCGCCGGAGAGCCAGGTGGTCGCGGAACTCCGCGAGGGCGAGCCGGTGTTCGTCGAGGACGCGGCCACCGACCCGCGCATGCTGACCGATCTCGCCGCCGCCTACGGGCCGGTCATGCTGCTTCCCCTGCAGAGCGACGGCCGGGTCGTCGGCGCGCTCGTGACCCCGAGGCACCGCGGAGAACGGCCGTTCTCCGCGTCCGAGCGGACGCTCGCGGCGCAGTTCGCCTCGCAGGCCGCGCTCGCCCTGATGATGGCCGAGGCGCAGCGCGACCGCGAGCGCCTCGCGGTCTACGAGGACCGCGACCGGATCGCCCGGGACCTGCACGACCTCGTCATCCAGCGGCTGTTCGCCACCGGGATGATGCTGGAGAGCGCGCAGCGCCGTTCGAAGGTGCCCGAGGTGCGGCGGGGCGTGGGCAAGGCGGTCGACGAACTCGACGTCACCATCCAGGAGATCCGCACCGCCATCTTCGCCCTCCAGCAGGGCCCCGCCGAGGTGCCGTCGGGGCTGCGCACCCGTGTGCTGCGCGAGATCAACATGGCCGCCGTGCCGCTGGGCTTCAAGCCGGGCCACCGTTTCGCCGGTCCCGTGGACACGGTGGTCGGGGAACTCACCGGGAAGAATCTCATCGCCGCGCTGCGCGAAGCGCTGTCCAACGCCTTCCGGCATGCCGGGGCCTCCCGCATCGAGGTCTCCGTCGACGCGGACGCGGTGCTGCCGGACGGACGGCCGGCGGTACGGCTCTCGGTCGCGGACGACGGCGTCGGCATCCCCGAGGGCGGCCGGCGCAGCGGTCTGCGGAACCTCAAGCGCCGTGCCGAGTCGCTGGGCGGCGCCAGTTGGTACGGGCCCGGGCTCGGCGAGGACGGGGGCGGTACGACGGTGGTGTGGCAGGTGCCGCACTGAATCCCCCTGCGGGCGGCGGCCGTTACGGCGGAGCCCGTGGCGCCTCTCCCTCGAACGGTCGACGCACGAGCCCGGTGCCGCCCCGTTGCTGAGCCATTCGTGACGGCCCGTCCCCCGGGTGCACCCCTTGAACAGGCCGGGTCCCGCGAGGCGGGTCACGATCGCTTGCATGCGCTCCTCTCGTCGCCATCCCCTTTTCGTACCGGCGCTGTTGTGCGCGGTCGCGGTGCTCGCCGCCCGTCCGGCGTCGGCCGAGGGCGAGGGGGCGGAACCCGGTGTCAGCGCCCAGGTGGCGCGACTGTACGAGGACGCCGCCGTGGCGACGCGGCAGTACGAGGCGGGCCGGCGGGACGCGGAGGCACAGCGCGGCCGGGCGCGGCGGGCCGAGCAGCTTCTCGCGCGGGAGCGGCAGGAGATCGCGGTGCTGCACGAGGACCTGGGCCGGATCGCCCGCGCCCAGTACCGGCAGGGCGGCGACCTGCCGTACAGCGCGCAGATCCTGCTCGCGAAGGACCCCGACGACCTGATGCGCGGTCAGCGTGCTGTCTGGCGCGCCGATCTCGCCGTCGGCAACTCCGTGGCGAAGAGCAGACGGGCCGAGGAACGGCTCGCGGCCGACGAGGGGAAGGCGCGGGCCGCGTGGCAGGCGCTGGAGAAGCGGACCGGTGAACTGGCCGAGATGAAGCGGACCATCCAGGCCAAGCTGGAAGAGGCGCGGACGACGCTGGAGAGCCAGGCGGACGCCTCCGTTGCGGCGGGCGCCTGCCGGGGCGCGGTCCGGCTCGACCAGCCGCCGGCCGACACCACGCGGGCCTGGGTCACCCCGGTGGAGGCGTACGAGCTGTCCGCGGGCTTCGGCAGCGGGGGCGACCGCTGGGCGAACCGGCACACGGGACAGGACTTCGCCGTACCCATCGGCACGCCGGTGCGCGCGGCCGGGGCGGGCCGGGTGGTGAGGGTGTCCTGCGGTGGCGCCTTCGGCATCGAGATCGTGATCGAGCACCCGGGCGGCTACTACACGCAGTACGCGCACCTAGCGGCGGTGACCGTCGACCAGGGGCAGCGGGTGGCGGCCGGGGAGTGGATCGCCCAGACCGGCACGACCGGCAACTCGACCGGCCCGCATCTGCACTTCGAGGTGCGGGTGACCCCGGAGACGGGGTCGGCGGTGGACCCGGTTCCATGGCTGGCCGAGCATGGGGTGGTGGTGTAGGTACACCGGGGGCCGCGCCGGCGGGGATCGGCCGGCACGAGGGCCGCCGGCCCGACCCCGGGAGGGCGCTACCGCCGTTCTGCCGGGAGCCGAGCCCCTGAAAGGGGCGCTACCGCCGTCCTGCCGGGAGCCGAGCCCCTGCTAGGGGGGTGCTACCGCCGTTCCGCCAGGATTCGTTCGATCATTACGGCCACCCCGTCCTCGTTGTTCGCGGCCGTACGTCCGGAGGCGGCGGCGATGACGGCGGGGTGGGCGTTGCCCATCGCGAACGAGCGGCCGGCCCAGGTGAGCATCTCGACGTCGTTCGGCATGTCACCGAAGGCGGCGACCTCCTCGGGCGCGATCCCCCGCTCGGCGCAGCACAGTTCGAGGGTGCTGGCCTTGGAGACGCCGGGCCCGCTGATCTCCAGCAGCGCGCTGGGGCTCGACCGGGTCACGTTGGCCTGGTCCCCGATGACCGCGCGGGCGACGGTGAGGAACTCGTCGGGGTCCATCTCCGGGTGGAACGCGAGCACCTTCAGTACGGGCTGGTCGGCGTCCAGCGCGTCCTTCGCGAGGAGCTTCTCGGCGGGCACGATGATCTCCGGGGGCTCCATGTGCATCATGGGATAGCCCGGTTCGAGATGGAGACCGAACGTCCTCTCGACGGCGCACACCGTGCCGGGCGCGGCGGAGCGCAGCAGCAGGATGACGTCGAGGGCGACGTCCGGGACCAGTTCGCGGATCTTCACGAAGCGGTGGGCGCCGGGGCCGCCGTGCAGGTCGACGACGGCGGCGCCGTTGCCGCAGATCGCCAGGCCGTGCCCGTGGACGTGGTCGCTGACGACGTCCATCCAGCGGGCCGGGCGGCCGGTGACGAAGAAGACCTCGATGCCGGCCCGCTCGGCGGCGCTGAGGGCGGCGATCGTGCGGTCCGACACCGTCTTGTCGTCGCGCAACAAGGTGCCGTCGAGGTCCGTGGCGATCAGCCGGGTCGGGACGGTGGAGGCCGGAGTCTCGGGCCGGCGAGTCGCTGAGGTCACGGGGTCATTCTCGCGCATATGCGTGCACGGCCGTGCGACAGTCCGCACACTTGAGTGGTTACCGCCCTCGTCGACTCGGGCGCCCCTCGTCGGCTCGGGCGCCCCTCGTCGGGGACGGGGGTCGGAGCACCTTTGGGCGAGGTCCCGCCCCGGTTTGCGCGAGGCCCCGCCCCCGGTTGTACGAGCCCCCGCCCCGGTTGCGCGAGACGCCGCCCCCAGTGAGCGAGGCTGCCCCCACCGCATGCCCGGGAGACCTCAGGCCAGCTGCGCGACCGCCTCCATGGCGATCCGCTCGAAGATCTTCTGGTCCGCGGCGAAGTCGGAGTCGGGGATCGGCCAGTGGACCACGAGGTCGGTGAAGCCCAGTTCGGCGTGCCGGCCCGCGAAGTCGACGAAGGCGTCGACGGACTCCAGCGGGCGGTTCCGGTCCGGGGTGAAGCCGGTCAGCAGGATCTTGTCCAGTCCGGCCACGTCCCGGCCGATCCCGGCGCACGCGTCGGCCAGCTTCTCGACCTGTCCGCGAATGGCCTGAACCGACTGTTCGGGGGTGCCCGTCTCGTACAGCTTGGGGTCGCCCGTGGTCACCCACGCCTGTCCGTACCGGGCGGCGAGCCTCAGCCCGCGCGGGCCGGTGGCGGCTACCGCGAAGGGGAGCCGGGGGCGCTGGACGCAGCCGGGGATGTTGTACGCCTCGTGCGCCGAGTAGAAGTTGCCGCCGTAGGAGACGGAGTCCTCGGTGAGGAGGCGGTCGAGGAGCGGAACGAACTCGCCGAAGCGGTCGGCGCGCTCCCGCGGGGTCCAGGGGTCCTGGCCGAGCGCGGTGGCGTCGAAGCCGGTGCCGCCCGCGCCGATGCCGAGGGTGATCCGGCCGTTCGAGATGTCGTCGAGGGAGATCAGTTCCTTGGCCAGGGGGACCGGGTGCCGGAAGTTCGGCGAGGTGACGAGGGTGCCCAGGCGCAGCCGCTCGGTGACGGCCGCCGCCGCGGTCAGGGTGGGCACGGCCCCGAACCACGGGCCCTCACGGAAGGTGCGCCAGGAGAGGTGGTCGTACGTGAACGCGGTGTGGAAGCCGAGCTGCTCTGCGCGCTGCCAGGTGGCACGGCCGCCTTCGTGCCAGCGGACGTGGGGCAGGATCACGGTGCTCAGACGCAGACTCATACGCCGAGCCTAAGCGGAACCGGGGCGGCCCGTCTCAGCGCGCTCCGGGAAACCGCAGGTAGGCCGGGGGTACCGCCTCGGTCAGCCAGACACCGTTGGCGCTGACGCGGAAGACGTGGCCGTCGCGGTGCATGGCGGCGGCGTCCACGGAGAGGACGACGGGCCGGCCGCGGCGGGCGCCGACGCGGGTGGCGGTCTCCCGGTCGGGGGAGAGGTGCACGGCGTGCCGGCTCATGGGCTTCAGGCCCTCCGCGCGGATCGCGTCCAGGCTGCGGGCGACGGTGCCGTGGTAGAGGTACGCGGGCGGAGCCGCCTCGGGCAGGCCGAGGTCGACCTCGACGGAGTGGCCCTGGCTGGCCCTGATCCGCGTCCCCTCGACGGCGAAGCGGCGTTTGTCGTTGTGCGCCACCACGTGGTCGAGTTCGGCGCGGGTGAACCCGAAGCCGTGCGCGGCGGCGGCGCTGATCAGGGTGTCGATCTCGACCCAGCCGCCCGCGCCGAGGGTGAGGCCGATCCGCTCCGGCTGGTGCCGCAGGTGCTTCGACAGGTACTTGGACACCTTCACGGTGCGTCTGTCGTCCATCGGATCATCCACTCGTCCGACGGGCCGATCATCCGCCTGCTCCTCGTTCTGAGCCGCCTGAGCCGCCTGAGCCGCCTGAGCCGCCTGAGCCGCCTGAGCCGGCTGAGCCGTCTGCTTCGCCCGCCCCGCTTGTCCGCTCTGTTCCGTCATCCCTCCAGCGTGCCGTGCGCGAGACGAATCACGCATTTGATTTTGGCCCGGAGGTTTGATCCACAACCAAGTGCGGTTATCCACAGGGGAATTGACGGTCCTGTGGACAACACCCATGCTTTTTATGGCGTTTCGTCAACTTCACGGGACTTCCTGTGATTTGAGGCAAGCCGGTCCAACGTACGTGCCCGCAGCTCCCGTTCGACGGCCGCCGTCACGAACTCGGACGCGTGCGAACCGCCAACCAGGCCGTCCACGGCCCGCATTGTCTCGGCCAGCACCTCCACCGTGCGTACCTCTTCCCGCTCCCCCGACGTCTCCTCTCGCGCCAGGTGCCGGCGCAGATGGCGGACGGCGAACGTCCGCATGGCCCGGGCCAGTTCGGCGTCCACCGTCTGCTGGGCCAGCGGCCGCAGCCGTCGTACGAGCGACGCTGCCTCGGCCGCTTCCGCGTCGGTCGGCGGGTGCTCCCCCAGATACCGGGCGAAGACGTGCTCGGTGGTGAACTCCAGGAATCGGGTGGCGATGTGCTCGACCTGGCCCCTCAACTCCCTTAGGTGCGCTGCGATCGCGGACAGCGGAACCCCGGCCTTGTGCAACTCGGCCGCGACGGACAGTTCTTGGGGGCTCGGGACGAGGAAGACGTCCTCGTCCCCCGGCACACGCTCCAGTACGCCGAGCGCCACCGCGTCCGCCACCGCCGCGTCGTCGTGCCGGCCGCCGAACCGCTCGTCCAGCTCGGCCCGGGAGATCCGCGCGGCCTCCTCGTCGGTCCACGGTCCGTCGACCTCCGCGACCAGGCCGAGGACCCCGCCGAGACCGCGCCCCGCGTCCCACGCCTCCAGGAGTTCCTTGATCGAGGCCAGTGTGTAACCGCGGTCGAGGAGGTCGGCTATCTGCCGCAGCCGGGCGAGATGGGTCTGCGCGTAGACGTTGGCACGGCCGCGCCGCTCGGGGCGGGGGAGCAGCCCGCGGTCCTGGTAGGCGCGGATCGTGCGGACCGTGGCACCGCTGCGATGCGCCAGGTCCTCTATGCGGTACGCGGCACCGCCCGGTTCCTCGGTCATCTCTCCCGCCCTTCTCCCGCCCCGCCCCGCGCCTCAAGCCCCCCGCGCTCGCGTCCCGGGCCAAGCCCCTTGAAGCCCCCCGCGCCCGCGCCTCGCGTCCCGTCTGCTGCCCCGCGCCTCGCTTCCCGCGCCAAGCCACTCGAAGCCCCCGGCCCCGGCCCCCGGCCTGCCCCCGTCCGCCCCGCACCTCCCCCTACGCCGTCGCCGCCCGCGCGACCGCGCCCAGCGCGGACCGTGCCGCCGGAGACTGCGCGAGATACTCCACCGCTCTGCGCAGCGACCCCTCCCGCGACGGATGGTAGGACCGCCGCAGATAACGCGGCACGGCCGCGCCCAGCTCTCTCCACGTCGGCAACAACCCTTTGCGCACCGCCCTGTTGTGCTCGGTGAGCGAGTAACGCAGCCGGCCCGCCAACCGCGGGTCCCGGCGCATCAGATACGCGGCGCCCCAGCCCCACAGGTACAGCAGCGTCGGCGCGGTCACGGCCATGCCCGCGATCCGGCGGGCGTACCGGGCGGCGCCCTCGCCCCCGCAGTGCTGGTACATGTCGAAGGCGACCGCGCGGTGCTCGACCTCCTCCGCGCCGTGCCAGCGCAGCAGATCCAGCATGACCTCGTCGGCGTCGGCGAGGTCGAGCCCCTCCGCCGCCAGCACCCAGTCGCCGAGCACCGCCGTGAACTGCTCGATCGCGGCGATCACCGACAGCCGGAAGCGCAGCCACTCCGCAGCCGGGACCGGAATCCCGAGCGGGGGTTCCTCGCCGAGCAGCTTCTCGAAGAGGAAGTCGACGTACCGGGTGAAGTCGGCGGTGTCGAGCCGCTGGGCGGCGAGGTGGTCGAGGACGTGGGAGTGCTGCACGCTGTGCGTGGCCTCCTGGCCCATGAACCCCTTGACGTCCGCGAGGAGTTGGTGGTCGCGGACCAGCGGCAGGGCCTCCTTGAACACCTTGACGAACCACCGCTCCCCCGCCGGAAGCAGCAGGTGCAACACGTTGATGACATGGGTCGCGGTGGGCTCGTCGGGGATCCAGTGCAGCGGGGTGTCCGCCCAGTCGAAGGACACCCGCCGCGGGGTGATCGCGTGCGGCCCCTCGTCCCCGGGGGCGCCGGTCACAGCGGTGGCTCCAGCCGGGCGATCGCGCGCAGGGCCCGGGGCGCGAAGCGGTGCAGCAGATGGGCACCGCGCGCCTCCGGGGTGACCGGCACCACCGCCTCGTCGCGCACCACCGCCCGCAGGATCGCGTCGGCGACCTTCTCCGGCGGGTAGTTGCGCAGCCCGTACAGCCGCGTCGAGCGCTTCTGGCGCCGCTTCTCCTCGGCCGCGTCGACCCCGGCGAAGCGGGCGGTCGCCGTGATGTTGGTGTTGACCAGGCCGGGGCAGATCGCCGAGACGCCGATGCCCTGACCGGCCAGCTCGGCGCGCAGGCACTCGCTGAGCATCAGGACGGCCGCCTTGGAGGTGCTGTACGCGGGAAGCGTCTTCGAGGGCTGGAACGCGGCGGCCGAGGCGGTGTTGACGATGTGGCCGCCCTGGCCGCGGTCGGCCATCTGCTTCCCGAAGAGCCGGCAGCCGTGGATCACCCCCCACAGGTTGACGTCCAGGACCTTCTTCCAGTCCTCCGGGGTGGTGTCGAAGAAGGAACCGGAGAGTCCGATACCGGCGTTGTTCACCAGCACGTCCAGCACGCCGTACTCGGTGGCGACCTTCTCGGCGAGCTTCTCCATGGCCTGCTCGTCGGAGACGTCGACGGTCTCGGCCCAGGCGGCGGGGGAGCCGATCAGCCGGGACATCTCCGCCGTGCGGGCCGCGCTCTCCGCGTCCCGGTCGACGGCCACGATCCGCGCGCCGGCCTCGGCGAACGCGAACGCCGTGGCCCGGCCGATCCCGCTGCCCGCGCCGGTGACCAGCACCAACTGCCCGCCGAACCGCTCGGCGTTCCGGCCGGTGGCTGTCGTCGAGGGCGCGGGTATCCCCGTCTCACGGCCCTCGTTGGCGGTGACGAACTCGGTGATCCAGGCGGCCAGTTGGTCGGGACGGGTGCGCGGGACCCAGTGCTTGGCCGGGAGCGTGCGGCGCACGAGCCGGGGCGCCCACTCCTCCAGGCCGTCGTAGAGACGCTCCGAGAGGAAGGCGTCCCCGAGCGGCGTGATGAGCTGCACGGGCGCGTGCGCGTACGCGTCGTCGCGGGGCCGGCTCAGCCTCGGCCGTACGTTGTCGCGGTACAGCCAGGCGCCGCGCGCCGCGTCGGTGGGCAGCGACGCCGTCGGATAGTCGCCCGCCGGCACCTTCTCGACGCGCTCCAGGATTTTCGGCCAGCGCTTGCCCAGCGGACCGCGCCAGGCCAGCTCCGGCAGCACCGGGGTGTGCAGCATGTACACGTACCAGGACTTGGCGCCCTGGCCGATGAGCTGGGCGGCCCTGCGGGGCGTGGGCCGCTTCATCCGCTGCTTGATCCAGTGGCCGAAGTGGTCGAGGGAGGGCCCGGACATCGAGGTGAAGGACGCGATCCGGCCCTGGGTGCGCGCGACGGTGACGAACTCCCAGGACTGCACCGAACCCCAGTCGTGCCCCACCAGGTGCACCGGCTCGTCGGGGCTGACCGCGTCGAGGACCGCCAGGAAGTCGTCCGTCAGCTTCTCCAGCGTGAACCCGCCCCGCAGCGGCTGCGGGGCCGTCGAACGGCCGTGCCCCCGCACGTCGTACAGCACGACGTGGAAGCGGTCGGCGAGCCGCGCGGCGACCTCGGACCACACCTCTTTGGAGTCCGGGTAGCCGTGCACGAGCACGACCGTCGGCTGCCGGTCGTCGCCCAGCTCGGCGACGCACAGCTCGATCCCGCCCGTCCGCACCCAGCGCTCACGCGCGCCCACGAGACTCACTTGTCCTCCGCCCAGCGCCGCACATGCGGCAGATCGTCGTCGAGCCAGAACGCGCTCTGATCGGGGTCCCGGGAGTCGGTGACGACCAGGATCTCCTCGAACTTCGCGCCCGTACCCCGGAATCCGAGGTGCGGTTCGACCGCCCACAGCCCCGGGTGGGGCGGGTGGTCGGAGAAGGTGTAAGGCGACCACAGGGGTGACCAGCCGTCCCGGTGACCGTGCAGCGCGTCGCTCGCCAGCCCCTTCAGGGACTGCGTGCCGAACCCGAACAGCCGCGGCGACCAGGGGCGCTCGCGCACCCGGTCCACCTTGTGCGCGATCACGCCGAACGGATACGCGCGGTGCCGGTTCGCGTACCCCTGGCGGACCATGAGGCGCTCCACGTCCTCGTAGATCTCGCGCAGCGACCGGCGCTCGCGCACCTCGCGCAGGATCAGCTCCCGGTGCGCCTCCAGATCGGCGAGCAGTCTGTCCTGCACGGGGTTCAGACCGAGGGAGCCCGAGTAGCCGATGTCCGCCGTGAACCCCTTGAACACCGGGGCCATGTCGAGGATGAACGGCATCCCCGGCTCCAGCCGGCGGTTGGTGGGGAAGAACTGGAGCGGGATCCGGAAACCGGTGAACGCCGTGCGGTCGCCGAACCAGGCGAAGGGCAGATGGAACCAGTCCCGCACCCCGCGCTCGCGCAGCCACTCCCGCTGCATGCGCGCCGCCTCACGCTCGGTGACGCCGGGCTTCAACTGCGCCGCGACCGCCTCCGCACACGCGTACGCGAGACGCTGCACCTCCCTGAACCCCCGCAGGTCCGCGGAGAGTTCGCCTGCCACTGCCGTCGTCATGCCACCGCCCCACCCTGTCCACACCGACTGCGGTACGTGCCCGTAACTTGACACTGGTGAATGTGACAGTTGTTAGAGGCCGCGTCAATAGACCGGTGCCGGCCTGTGGACAACCGGGCGGATGTGGACAACCGGTTCGCGGCGCCCCGTACCTCAGGGGGACCCCTAAGGTCCCGTACGCCTGGAGGCTGACACGGATCCACCTCCACGGGCTGACGCCCTCTGTGGTCTGCGCCACTAACGTCGAACCGTGACTGTGATCGCGACCGAAAGCCTGAGCAAGCGGTTCCCCCGGGTGACCGCGCTTGACCGGCTCTCCGTGGACGTCGGGCCCGGTGTGACCGGACTCGTCGGAGCCAACGGAGCCGGCAAGTCCACACTGATCAAGATCCTGCTGGGTCTGTCCCCCGCCACCGAGGGCCACGCGCGCGTGCTCGGCCTCGACGTCGCCACCGAGGGCGCCGCCATCCGTGAGCGGGTCGGGTACATGCCCGAGCACGACTGCCTGCCGCCCGACGTCTCCGCCACCGAGTTCGTCGTCCACATGGCGCGCATGTCCGGGCTCCCGCCTGCCGCGGCCCGCGAGCGCACCGCGGACACACTGCGCCACGTCGGCCTCTACGAGGAGCGGTACCGCCCCATCGGCGGCTACTCGACCGGAATGAAGCAGCGGGTGAAACTCGCGCAGGCCCTCGTCCACGACCCCCAACTGGTCTTCCTGGACGAGCCGACCAACGGACTGGACCCGGTCGGCCGCGACGACATGCTCGGGCTGATCCGCCGTATCCACACGGACTTCGGCATCTCCGTCCTGGTCACCTCGCACCTGCTGGGCGAACTGGAGCGCACCTGCGACCACGTCGTGGTCGTCGACGGCGGCAAGCTGCTGCGCTCCAGCTCCACCACGGACTTCACCCAGACCACCACGACCCTCGCCATCGAGGTCACCGACACCGACGAGCACCCGGACGGCACCCGCGCGGTCCGCGAGGCGCTCCACGCGCGCGGGATCGAGACACACGACGGCAGCGGCCTGCCGGGCGCCGGACACATCCTGCTGCTGACCACCGAGAGCGAGGACACCTACGACCTCGTCCGCGACCTGGTCGCCGACCTCGGACTCGGCCTGGTCCGGATGGAACAGCGCAGGCACCACATCGCCGAGGTCTTCCACGACAGCGACGCCCAGCGCACCCAGGACGAACGCGCGGCGAGCACCGCCCCGCACACCGGCGACGACCAGCGGAAGGAGGCGGTCGGCCATGGCGGTTGAGCAGCCCCTCACCCAGCCCGGCGGACATTCCCTCACCCCACCGGGTGAGCAGTCCCGCATCCACAACATCGGCTACCGCGCCTACGACGGCCCGCGCCTCGGCCGCGCCTACGCCCGCCGCTCCCTGTACTCGCAGTCCCTGCGCGGCGCCTACGGACTGGGCCGCTCGGTCAAGTCCAAGGTGCTGCCGATGCTGCTCTTCGTGGTCATGTGCGTTCCCGCGCTGATCATGGTCGCCGTCGCGGTCGCCACCAAGGCGAAGGACCTCCCCGTCGACTACACGCGCTACGCGGTGATCATGCAGGCGGTGATCGGCCTGTACGTCGCCTCGCAGGGCCCCCAGGCCGTCTCCCGCGACCTGCGCTTCAAGACCGTCCCGCTGTACTTCTCGCGCCCCATCGAGACCTCCGACTACGTCCGCGCGAAGTACGCGGCGCTCGCCTCGGCGCTGTTCATCCTCACCGCCGCCCCGCTGATCGTGCTCTACGTGGGCGCGCTGCTCGCCAAGCTCGACTTCGCCGACCAGACGGCTGGTTTCGGTCAGGGGCTGGTCTCCGTGGCACTGCTCTCGCTGCTCTTCGCCGGCATCGGCCTGGTCATCTCGGCCGTCACCCCGCGCCGCGGGTTCGGCATCGCGGCCGTCATCGCCGCCCTGACCATCTCCTACGGAGCGGTCTCCACCGTCCAGGCCATCGCCTTCGAGCAGTCCAGCGGCGGGGCCGTCCCGTGGCTCGGACTCTTCTCGCCCATCACGCTCATCGACGGCCTCCAGACGGCCTTCCTGGGCGCCTCCTCGGCCTTCCCCGGCGAGTTGGGCCCCTCGACCGGCCAGGGCGTCGTCTACCTCGTCGTCGTCCTGGGTCTCATCGCCGGCTGCTACGGCCTCCTGATGCGCCGCTACCGAAAGGTCGGGCTGTGACCACGCTCAACATCGACCACGTCTCCCGCTGGTTCGGCAACGTGGTGGCGGTCAACGACATCACGATGACGATCGGCCCCGGTGTCACCGGCCTGCTCGGCCCGAACGGCGCCGGCAAGTCCACCCTGATCAACATGATGGGCGGCTTCCTCGCCCCCTCCACCGGCACCGTCACCCTCGACGGCCGGCCGACCTGGCGCAACGAGGACATCTACCGGCACATCGGCATCGTCCCCGAACGCGAGGCGATGTACGACTTCCTCACCGGCCGCGAATTCGTCGTCGCCAACGCCGAGTTGCACGGCCTCGGCGCCAAGTCGGCCCAGCGGGCGCTGGCCACCGTCGAGATGGAGTACGCGCAGGACCGCAAGATCTCCACGTACTCCAAGGGCATGCGCCAGCGCGTGAAAATGGCGTCCGCGCTGGTCCACGACCCGTCCCTGCTGCTGCTCGACGAGCCGTTCAACGGCATGGACCCACGGCAGCGCATGCAGCTCATGGACCTGCTGCGGCGCATGGGCGACGAGGGCCGCACGGTGCTCTTCTCGTCCCACATCCTCGAAGAGGTCGAGCAACTCGCCTCCCACATCGAGGTGATCGTCGCCGGACGGCACGCGGCGAGCGGCGACTTCCGGCGCATCCGCCGTCTGATGACCGACCGCCCGCACCGCTATCTGATCCGCTCCAGCGACGACCGGGCGCTGGCCGCCGCGCTGATCGCCGACCCGTCGACATCCGGCATCGAGGTCGACCTCGCCGAGGGCGCGCTGCGCATCCAGGCCGTCGACTTCGGCCGCTTCACCGCCCTGCTGCCGAGGGTCGCGCGCGAGCACGGCATCCGGCTGCTCACGGTGTCGCCGTCCGACGAGTCCCTGGAATCCGTCTTCTCGTATCTCGTCGCGGCGTAGGAGGCCGAAGATGTACGACCCCACAGTCGCCCGACTCACCTACCGGGGCCTGCTCGGCCGCCGCCGGGCCCTCATCCTCGGTGTCCTGCCCGTCCTGCTCATCGTCATCTCGGTGGCCGTCCGCGGCTTCTCCGGGGCCGACGACCAGGTGGCCTCGGACCTGCTCGGCGGGTTCGCGCTCGCCACCATGGTGCCGATCATCGGTGTCATCGCCGGGACGGGCGCCATCGGCCCCGAGATCGACGACGGCTCGGTGGTGTACCTGCTCGCCAAGCCCCTGAAACGGCCCACGATCATCTTCACCAAGCTGATCGTCGCCATCGCCGTCACCATGGCGTTCTCGGCGGTGCCGACCTTCATCGCGGGCATGATCCTCAACGGCAACGGCCAGCAGATCGCCGTCGCCTACACGGTCGCCGCGCTGGTCGCCTCCATCGCCTACGCCGCGATGTTCCTGCTCCTCGGGACCGTGACCCGGCACGCCGTGGTCTTCGGACTCGTCTACGCGCTGGTCTGGGAGGCGCTGTTCGGCTCCCTGGTGTCCGGAGCGCGCACCCTCAGCGTCCAGCAATGGGCGCTCGCCGTGGGCCACAAGGTGACCGGCGGCGACCTCGTCACCTCGGACGTCGGCCTGCCGACCGCGACGGTCCTGCTCGTCGTGGTCACCGTCGCCGCCACCTGGTACGCGGGGCAGCGGCTGCGGTCGCTGACGCTGGCCGGCGAGGAGTGAGAACCACGGTGTGAGCCCCCGTCCTCGGGACGTTTTTCTTGACGGGGGCTTCACCTCGGTCCGGGCAGACTGGACGAACGGGGACGCACGGCCAGGAGGACGGGGATGGCGGCAGAGGAACGATGGGGTGACGACCGCGAGCGGACCGGGGACGGCTCCGGGGGCGCGGCCGACGGGCCCTGGGACGAGCTGGTGCTGGACGAGGACTTCGTGCGGGCCGCCGAGACGAGAGAGCCGTCGGCCCGCGCCCGTATGCTCGCCGCCCGCTGGCGCGAGGAGGGTCCCGAACCGGAGCCGTGGCGCTCGGACGAACCGCCCGCCGGATGGTTCTTCAGCAAGGGGCGGAGACGCAGATGGCGCCGCCGGTGAGCGGTCCGTGGCCGGCCTCGGCTCTCCGCCGGCGGGGTTTGTGGCGGCCTCCGGCTCTCCGCCGGTGAGGCCCGTGGCGGGCGCCGGCTCACGGCCGGTGAGGTGCCTGGCCGGTCCCGGGGGCTGCGGCCTTTAATCGGTGGCACCCAAGTCGGCGGACGGGCACAGTGGTTGTGTCCACGCCGCCGGTTCGAACCGGCGCCACACTCTGGGAGAGGAGCGCGACCGATGTTCATCAGGAGCAGTACGTCGAGCTCCCGACAGGGCAGCCCGCGGCGGGTTCCGGAGTAGCCACCCTCCGTCGAACCCGTTCCGCACGGGGGGCTGCCCGGGGCGGCCGCTTCGAGCGCGCGTGTCGCGCGGGCCGCCCACCCGGAGGATTGGCCGAGTGGGAAGGCACCGGCTTGCTAAGCCGTGGTCGGGGGCGACCCCGCGCGCGTTCGATCCGCGCATCCTCCGCAGTACGCGCGCCGGCACGGCCGGTGCGATCGCCGACGCGGCCGGTGTGATCTCCGGCGCGGCGGGTGCGATCCCCGGCATGGCCGGGGTAGTCGCGGGCGCGGCACGGCCTCTGAGGTCAGAACCGTGCCGGGGCCGCTACCGCTGCGCCAGCAGCCGTTCCAGGACGACCGCGATGCCGTCCTCCTCGTTCGTGGACGTCACCTCGTCCGCGACCGCCTTGAGGTCGGTGTGGGCGTTGGCCATGGCGACGCTGTGCGCCGCCCATGCGAACATCGGGATGTCGTTCGGCATGTCGCCGAAGGCGATGGTGTCCACGGCCTTCACGCCGAGCCGCCGGGCCGCCAGCGACAGTCCCGTCGCCTTGGAGAGACCGAGGGGGAGGAGTTCCACTATCCCCGCGCCCGCCATCGTGACGCCGACCAGGCCGCCCGCGACTTGGGTGGCCACGGCCGCCAGCTCGTCGTCCGAGAGGGTCGGGTGCTGGACGTACACCTTGTTGAGCGGCGCCGACCAGAGGTCCGCCGCCTCCCTGATGGGCACGACCGGCAGCGGGCCGTCCTGTACGCGGTAGCCGGGGCCGACCAGTACCTCGCCGTCGAGTCCGTCGCGGCTCGCCGCGAGCAGCAGCGGGCCCACCTCGGCCTCGATCTTGGCGAGCGCGAGCCCGGCGAGCTGGCGGTCCAGCGTCACCGAGGTGAGCAGCCGGTGCTCCCCCGCGTCGTACACCTGGGCGCCCTGGCCGCAGACCGCGAGACCGTAGTAGCCGAGGTCGTCGAGGATGTGCCGGGTCCAGGGCACGGCGCGCCCGGTGACGATGATGTGCGCCGCGCCCGCCGCGGTGACCGCGGCGAGCGCCTCACGCGTACGCGCCGAGACCGTGTGGTCGTCACGCAGCAGCGTCCCGTCGAGGTCGGTCGCGACGAGCTTGTACGGGAACGCCGCCGCGTCCGCGGTGCCGGCCTCGGTCGGTCCCGTCGGCCCAGTGGTACCGGTCACTTGGAGATCGGCTCCAGAAGCTCACGGCCGCCCAGGTAGGGGCGCAGCACCTCGGGGACGCGCACCGAACCGTCGGCGAGCTGGTGGTTCTCCAGGATCGCCACGATGGTGCGCGGCACGGCGCACAGCGTGCCGTTCAGCGTCGCCAGCGGCTGGACCTTCTTGCCGTCCCGCATCCGGACGGACAGGCGCCGGGCCTGGAAGCCGTCGCAGTTGGAGGCCGAGGTCAGCTCGCGGTACTTGCCCTGGGTCGGGATCCACGCCTCGCAGTCGAACTTGCGGGAGGCCGAGGCCCCCAGGTCGCCGCTCGCCACGTCGATCACCTGGAAGGGCAGTTCGAGGCCGGTGAGCCACTGCTTCTCCCAGTCGAGGAGCCGGCGGTGCTCGTTCTCCGCGTCCTCGGGGTCGACGTACGAGAACATCTCGACCTTGTCGAACTGGTGGACGCGGAAGATGCCGCGGGTGTCCTTGCCGTAGGTGCCGGCCTCGCGGCGGAAGCACGGCGAGAAGCCGGCGTAGCGCATCGGCAGCTTGTCGGCGTCGAGAATCTCGTCCATGTGGTACGCCGCGAGGGGGACCTCGGAGGTGCCGACCAGGTAGTAGTCGTCCTTCTCCAGGTGGTACACGTTCTCGGCGGCCTGGCCGAGGAAGCCGGTGCCCTCCATGGCGCGCGGGCGGACCAGCGCGGGGGTCAGCATCGGCGTGAAGCCGGCCTCGGTGGCCTGCGCGATCGCGGCGTTGACGAGGGCCAGCTCCAGGAGCGCGCCGACACCCGTCAGGTAGTAGAAGCGCGAGCCGGACACCTTGGCGCCGCGCTCGACGTCGATGGCGCCCAGCGCCTCGCCCAGCTCCAGGTGATCCTTGGGCTCGAAGCCCTCGGCGGCGAAGTCGCGGATGACGCCGTGCGTCTCCAGGACGACGAAGTCCTCCTCGCCGCCCACCGGGACGTCGGGGTGCACCACGTTGCCGAGCTGGAGGAGGAGGCGCTTGGCCTCCTCGTCGGCCTCGTGCTGCTCGACGTCGGCCGCCTTGACGTCGGCCTTGAGCTGCTCGGCCTTTTTGAGCAGCTCGGTGCGCTCCTCGGGGGAGGCCTTGGGGATCAGCTTGCCGAGCGACTTCTGCTCGGAACGCAGCTCGTCGAAGCGGACGCCGGACGACCTGCGCCGCTCGTCGGCGGAGAGGAGGGAGTCGACGAGCGCGACGTCCTCTCCACGGGCGCGCTGGGAGGCGCGAACACGGTCGGGGTCCTCACGGAGCAGGCGAAGGTCAATCACCCCTCAAGGCTACCGGTGCGTGCTTCCGGCGAACGACCCGATATTCCGGGGCGTGAGGTCTGTCACGTTATGAGTGAAATGCCCGGGCCGAATCTCTTGATCGACGATCACCGTCGATCGGCGGTCGATCAGCGTCAATAAATGGGACCCTGCTCCCTGGAACGGGGCAAGGCTCCGGCTGCCGGTTGACCGGATTCCCGTGCGGGAGGCGGGACTTGAGGCCGGGTTGTCCACAGGATTCCTCACCTCGGAATAGTTATCCACAGGCTGTGTGGAAGATCTGTGGATGTCGGAATTGATCATTCCGACGGCACTTCCGCCGATGAGGAATTCCCGGTTCAAACCCTTCGTACGCTCACTTTCGGGTGTAAATGATTCGCTCCATAGAGTTGATCAATGGAAAAGAGTGGACGAAGGGTGACGTGCGGTCCTGTGGAGGAACTTGGGCCCTGTAGGCCGATTTGTCGATGATGCAGCGTTTCGTTGTCGACTTGTCCCCAGGTCGAGAAGCGCGCCTGTGGATAACTTCTGTGGATGGCGAAAATCGGCAGGTAGGACCGCCGGAAAACCCCGGATGGGTGTGGATTTCCCGGATTCCCTGGTCAGGACCCGGCAGTGTGCGGGCGGCACGCACCCGCGCGCACCGCGCGCCCGGCATGACGAGGCTCCGGTCGGGCCGGTGTGCAAGGCGTATCGATCCGGTGACCGGACCGGTCGGTCAGGAGCGGCCGTCCTGGCAGCGGGCCAGCCAGTCCGAGGCGGCGGAGAAGTCGCCGTCCGAGGTCCCGGGCCGCAGCGGCCGGACGTCCTTCAGCGCGACACCGGCACGCGGGTACGAGCCGAGGAAACGCACCTGGGGGCAGATCCGCTTGAGGCCCATCAGCGCCTCGCCGACCCGGCGATCGGTGATGTGGCCCTCGGCGTCCACCGAGAAGCAGTAGTTGCCGATGCCCCGGCCGGTCGGGCGGGACTCGATCCGCATCAGGTTGACCCCGCGTACGGCGAACTCCTGGAGCAGTTCGAGCAGGGCGCCCGGGTGGTCGTCGCCCAGCCAGATGACCACGGACGTCTTGTCGGCGCCGGTCGGCGCGGCGGGCCTCGCGGCACGGCCGACCAGCACGAAACGGGTCTCGGCGTTGGCCGCGTCGTGGATCTCGGTCACCAGCGGTTCGAGCCCGTAGGTGGCCGCCGCGAACTCACCCGCGAACGCCGCGTCGTACCGGCCCTCCTGGACGAGGCGGGCGCCGTCCGCGTTCGAAGCCGCCGACTCCCAGAGGGCGTCCGGCAGGTGCGCCGCCAGCCAGTTGCGCACCTGGGGCTGGGCGACCGGGTGGCCGGTGACCGTCTTGACGTCCTTCAGGGTGGTGCCCGGCCGAACCAGCAGGGCGAAGGCGATCGGCAGCACGACCTCGCGGTAGATCATCAGCGGGTCGCCCTTGGCCAGCTCGTCGAGCGTGGCGGTGACACCGCCCTCCACCGAGTTCTCGATCGGGACCAGCGCGCCGGCAGCCTGGCCGCCCCGCACCGCGTCGAGCGCCGCCGGCACGGACACCATGGGCACCAGCTCCCGCGTCGCGGCCTCGGGAAGCGTGCGGAGGGCGGCCTCGGTGAACGTTCCCTCGGGGCCGAGATAGGTGTAGCGCGTCGCCGACATACCGTCACCCTAATGGGCCCCGCTCCGGGAGGCTCACGCCTGTGGAAACAGCGCCCCCCCCAGGGGTGGAATCCGCCGGACCGCACGATGCCGGCCCCCGACTGCGTGTACCGGGGCGGGTCGAGGGGCAGAGGGGGCCGCTCAGCCCTCCAGCAGCCGCTGCCCCACGTACTCCCCCCGCGCGGCGCCGCCCGGCACCGCGAACAGGCCGCTCGACTCGTGACGGATGAAGTCGGAGAGGGCGTCGCCGCGGTCGAGCTTGCGCTGGACCGGGACGAAGCCGCGCAGCGGATCGGCCTGCCAGCAGATGAAGAGCAGGCCCGCGTCGGGCACGCCGTCGGCGTCGATGCCGTCGTGGAAGGAGAACGGGCGGCGCAGCATCGCGGCACCGCCGTTCTGGTCGGGCCGGGTGATCCGGGCGTGCGCGTTGATCGGCACGACCAGGTCGCCGTCGGCGTCGGTCTTGTCGAGGTCCATCGCGGTCTTCTCGGTACCGCCGCTGAGCGGTGCGCCGGTGGACTTCTTCCGGCCGATGACGTTCTCCTGGGCGCTGGTCGACAGCTTCTCCCAGTCGTCGAGCAGCATGCGGATACGGCGGACGACCGCGTACGAGCCGTTCGCCATCCAGGCCGGGTCGCCGGAGGCCGGCACGAAGATCCGCCGGTCGAAGTCGGGCTCGGACGGCTTCGGATTGCGGGTGCCGTCGATCTGGCCCATCAGGTTGCGGGCGGTCATGGGGGAGGCGGTGGCGCCGGGCGAGCGGTTGAAGCCGTTCATCTGCCAGCGCACCCGTGCCGCGCCGCCCGCGTCCTTCTGGAGCGCGCGCAGGGCGTGGAAGGCCACCAGGGCGTCGTTCGCCCCGATCTGCACCCACAGGTCGCCGTCGCTGCGCCCCTTGTCGAGATGGTCGGAGGAGAAGGCGGGCAACGGGTCCAGCGCGGCCGGGCGCTGCTTCTCCAGTCCCGTACGGGCGAAGAAGCTGTGGCCGAAGCCGAAGGTGACGGTCAGGGACGAGGGGCCGGCGTCGAGCGCGACGTCGGTGTCGTCGTGGGCCGCGGCCTCGCCCGCCATCAGCCGCTCGGCCGTCGCCGACCAGCGGCGGAGCAGGGCGGCGGCCTCCCGGCGGCCCGCCCCCGCCGTCAGGTCGAAGGCGACGAGGTGACCGCGTGCCTGGAGCCCGGTGGTGATGCCGGGCTGATGTTTCCCGTGAAACATCACCGTGTCCATGCCGACCGAGGCCAGCGGGACGGCCTTGTCGGCGGACGGCGCCGCCGCGTAGCCCACGGCTGCCCCGGCGGCGCCGAGGACGAGCCCCGTGGCACCGGCCGTGCCGAGCAGCCGGCGCCGTGACAGGACGCCCTTGGGGGTGTCCTCCGAGGGGGCGCCCTGCGCGGACGGGCCGGCGGAGGACGTTCCAGGGGCGGACGCGCCGGCGCCGGATGTACCGGAAGTGGACGTTCCAGGGGCGGACGCGCCGGCCCCGGACGTACCAGAGGTGGACACTCGGGGGTTCGACGTCCCGGAGGTCGTCGACGTCCCGGGGTTCGACGTCCCCGTGTTGGAGTGGTCAGCCATGGTCAGGTTCAGCCGATCTGCGCGTTCTTGTTCACGGTGACCTGGTCGATGTCCGAGGTGCGCACGGTCACCGCGATCTTCCAGTCACCCGCCATGGGGATCTGCACATCGCTCGCCGACCAGTGTCCCGTGGCGATGCGGTCGGGCGTCACGGGCAGCGGGCCGACGTCCTTCGCCTTGAGGGTGAGGGCGAGCTTCACCTCGGGCACGTCGAAGGCCTTGCCGTTCGGTCGGACCACGAAGACGTGCATCTCGTTGCCGCCGACCCGGGCCGGGTCGAAGGTGACCTCCGCCGTCCCCTTGCCGTCCTCGCCGCCGGTGTCGAAGGGGATCTTCAGGGACAGGGGGCCGGACCGCTGCGCGGACGCGGACCTGGCCTGCTGGACCGCCTCCTCCGTCCGTCCCGGCTCGGTGGTCGTCAGCGCGGTGGTGACCGCCAGCAGCACGACGGCGACCCCCGCTTCGGCCAGCACCGAGCGGCGCAGGGCCGTGCGGTTCGGGTCGGCGTCCCGCACCCGCTGGGCGCGCGCGGTGTCCACGGCGGCCTGCTGCCGGGCCAGTTGGGCGGCCCGCCGGGAGTCGGCGGGGACGGTGGCGGGCGTCCGGCGCGCCGACCGCTGCTCGACCAGCGCGGCCTTGGTCGCCTTGGCGGTCTTCGGGACCTCGTCCGCGATGCGGCCCGTCCAGCGGCGGGAGACCGAGGCGACGCCCACGAGCACGGCCACCAGCCCGATCTTGACGAGCAGCAGCCGCCCGTACGTCGTGTCGGTGAGCGCCGACCAGGAGCCGAGCTGCCGCCACGACTGGTAGACCCCGGTCGCGACCAGGACGAGGACGCTCGCGAACGCGAGGCGGGAGAACCGGCGTACGCCGGCCGCGTCGATCTGCGCCTCCGCGGGCGCCCGGAACAGGGACACCAGCAGGGCCGTCAGACCGCCGAGCCAGCCGGCGACGGCCAGCAGGTGCAGCACGTCGATGGGCATGGCGATGCCCGCCTGGACGCCGGTGGAGGCGTGCTCGGCCATGGCCCAGCTCGCGGCGAGGCCCGCCGCGACGACCACGCCGCCGATGGCGAGACCGAAGGTGAGGTCTTTCTTCTCGGTGGCCAGATCGGCCGCCTGCGTGGCGAGATCGGGAGCGTCGTCCGTCCCGTCGGCTTCGACGGTTGCGGAGGCGTCGGGGTTCTCGGGCACGTCGGGGGCGGTCGCCCTGGAGGCCGACTTCCCGGCGCCGGCCTTGGCGGGGTCCGGCTGCCCGCCGTCCGCCCGCGCGGTGACCGCCTTCGTTCCACCATCCGCCTGGGCGCTGACCGCCTTCGCTCCGCCCGCCTTGGCGGCGACGGTCTTCGTCCCGCCCGCGTTGCCCGCGGCGCCCTTGGCGCGTCCGCCCTTGGTCCCCTTGGCCTTCTTGTTCGCGTTCCTGGTGGCGACGGCCAGCGCCTCGGCGGCGGCGCGCGCGTCCTCGTCCCGCTTGGCGTACGCGCCGAACAGGACCGCGATGAACAGCGCCGCCGCGGCGAGCAGCAGCAGCCGTGACACGAGCGCCGCGCCCGACTTGGTCTGGAGCACCTGCCCGAGAAGGCCCAGGTCGAAGATGTCGCCGACCTTGCCGGATCCGACGTAGGAACCGCGCAGGAGCAGCAGCGCGAGCGTGGAGACGGTCAGCGTGAGCCAGCCTGCGACCACGAGCCGCTGGACCGGCCGGACCCCGGATCCGCGCTGCCAGCAGCCCAGGACGAACGCGGCGCCGCCGACGAGCAGGATGAACCCGGCGTACGAGAAGTAGCGGCCGGCTCCGTAGAGGAAGCCCACCGCGCCGCCGCCGACCTCCTGGCCCGAGGCGACGACGGAGGTCTGCGAGGGCGCGCCGATGGAGAAGGTGAAGGCACCCGAGACGGGATGGCTGTCCGCCGACACCACCTGGTAGGTCACGGTGAAGGTGCCGTCGGGCAGCCCCGCGTGCAGGTTCACGGCGTACGTGCTGCCGCCCAGGTCGGTCGGGGCGCCGGTGTCGACGCGCTTGCCCTGGGGGTCGAGGACCCGCAGCGAGCTGCCGTTCATCGAGACCTGCTCGGAGAACGTGAGCGAGATCCGCGCGGGAGCCTGGGCGACCACCGACCCCTGCTTCGGGTCGCTCCCGGTCAGCGCGGCGTGCGCGGAGGCGGGCGCGGCGCCGGCCAGCAGCGTGCCGGCGATGGCGAGGAACAGCAGCAGGAGGGTCCTGAAGCGGGGGGCGATGGTCGGTGTCACGGTGGTGCCTCCCTCAGTGCCCGGAGTCGGGGTTGTAGGTCGCGGACTTCACCGGCATGGAGACCTTCACCGTGCCGGACTTGGCGAAGTGCAGTTCCAGGGCCACCTTCTCGCCCTGCCGGGGCTTGTGGGTGAGCTTTTCGAACATGAGGTGGTTGCCGCCGCTCGCGAAGTCGAGGGTGCCGTGGGCGGGCACGGTGAAGGACTTCTCCTCCCGCATCGCGCCGTCCTTGGTGGAGTGGAGCGTCACGTCGTCGGAGAGGTCGCTGGTGACGGAGGTCAGCTTGTCGGCGCCACCGGAGTTGGTGACGGTGAAGAACCCGGCCGCCATGTCGGCCATGCTCGGAGCGGGCATGTAGGCGCCGGTGATCTTGAGGTCGGGGCGGGCCGGGGACGACTGCGATCCCGCGGAGTCTCCGGAGCCGGAGCCGGAGCCGGAGCCGGGGCCGGAACCAGAACCGGAGTCCGAGCCGCAGCCCGCGAGCGTCAGCGTGGCGGCCAGGACCAGGGAGCCGAGGGCGAGGGGGCCGAGGGCGAGGGGGCGTGCCGTGCGGCCGGGGCGGCGGCTCACGGGTTCTTCCCCTCGACGATCTTAGGCAGGTCCTTGGTGTAGTCGTCGACGGTGGCGTTCTCGCCGTAGAGCACATAGCCGGCGTCGGTCTTCGGCGAGAACGCGATGACCTGGGTGCCGTGCACGGAGACGAGCTTGCCGTTCTTGTCCTTCGAGGTCGGCTCGATGGAGATGCCCAGGGTGCGGGCGCCGGCCTGGATGGTGGAGAAGTCGCCGGTCAGACCGATGAAGTCGGAGTCGATGCCCTTGAGCCAGGTGCCGAGCGCGGCGGGGGTGTCACGGCCCGGGTCGGTGGTGACGAACACGACGCGCAGCTTGTCCTGCTCGGTCTTCGGGAGCTGCTTCTTCGCGACGGCCAGGTTGTTCATCGTCAGCGGGCAGACGTCGGGGCAGTGCGTGTAGCCGAAGTAGACCAGCGTGGGCCGGCCCTTGGTCTGCGCGCGCAGGTCGAACTTCTTGCCGCTGGTGTCGGTGAGCACGAGGTCCGGCTTCTCGAACGGCTTGTCGAGAACCGTCGCGGGCTTGTTGGCGCCGGCGTCGACGGACACGTCGGCGACGGGCCTGCCGCTGTCGTCGCCGCTGCCGCAGGCGGAGAGGGTCAGAGCGGCGGCGGCGAACAGGGCGGCCACCGCGTAGGTCTTCTTGCGCATAGAAAAATGTCCCAGATGTGAGTGCCCGGGTGCGCACCGGGGGTCATCCGCGGCCGGGGGCCGGGGGCCGGGGGCCGGGTCCGGCGTGGCGGCGGGGCCCCACCGGATCCGGCCGGAAGCCGGTCCGGGCTAGACCGGTCCGGTCCGGTCCGGTCCGGAGAGCCGCGTTCCCGCGGCCCTCCGGTGCGCACCGAGGCGGATGTGTCTACGTGCCTCAGATGCCGTACGGCACTCAGGCGTTCGTACGCCTACGGCCGGCGAACACGGCGTACGCCACGCCCAGCGCGCCGACGACGATGCCCACGATGCCCAGCACCCGCGCGGTCGTGTCGCTGCCGTCCGCGGAGGTGGAGGCGGCGGTCTGCTCGGAGTGCTTGGCGCCGTCCTCGGACTTCTCGGTGTCGGAGGCGTCCTCGGCGCCGCCCGAGCCGTGGTGATCGCCGGTCGCGGCCGACAGGGCGAGCACCGGGGCGGGGTTCTCGGGCTCCTCGGCGCCCTCCTTCTGCGGCTCGATCCAGCGCACGACCTCCCTGTTGGAGTACGTCTGGATCGCCTTGAAGACGAGCTGGTCGGTGTCCTCGGGCAGGGCCCCGACGGAGAGCGGGAACTTCTGGAAGAAGCCGGGCTCGATTCCCTTGCCGTCGGCGGTCCAGGTGACCTTGGTGACGGCCTCGTCGATCTTCTGGCCGTGGGAGGTGATCGGCTTGTCCAGCTTGGACTTGGTGACCTTGACGGTCCAGCCCTGCACCGGCTGCGGCATGACCGAGGCGAGCGGGTGGTCGGCCGGGAGGTTCACCTCGAGCTTGGTGGTCGAGGCGTCGTCGCGCTCGTTCGGCACCTTGAAGTTCACGACGGCGTAACCGCCCTTGGCCGCGGCCCCGTCGGGCGAGACGCTGACGTGCGCGAACGCGGGCGCTGCGGACAGGACCAGCACAGCCGAGGCGGCGACGGTGCCGACGGCGGCGATACGAGAAGCCTTCATGGAAGGGAACACTCCACTCTCAGTTCGATGAAGCTCGATGACGAAGCTCGATGAAGAGGACGCGCGGGTGCCTCGGTGTTCCGGAGCGGGACGGGCCCGTGCCGGGGGACACCTGGCGGGTGCGCGCGTGCGGCACGACCGCGTCCCCTTCGGGAGAGCCCGGAAGGCCCGTCATGTCCCCGAGGTGCGGGGACTTCGGGGGCGGTTCCGGTTCCGTGAGGCGGCGCGTCGTGTCAGGCGGCGAGGAGGAGAGTGGAGACGGGCGGCCCGCGGCGGACCACCGTGTGCTGGAGCGCCGTGGTCCGCGGGGCACGGAGCGTACGGGGCGCGGTCCGGCGCGGGAACGCGATCTCGGGCGCCCCCTGAAGTCCCGTACGCAGGGCGCGGACCAGAGTCAGCGCGGCGCGCAGGGCCCGCATGAGCGCGCCCTCGGCGACACCCTGTGCCGACAGCCGTATGAGGCGCATCAGCGCCAGATCGCCCCGGCGCAGCACCCACCCGGCGGCGACGGCCGCGAGAACGTGCCCGAGCAGCATCGGCAGCGAGGGCAGCAGCGGCATCGCCGCGCCCCCGGCGGCCGGCACCGCGTCAGTGGCGTGCCGCATGGCCGAGGCCGTGCCGCCCGTGCCCGTGTCGAGCCCCGCGTCGGCGAGGATCTTCTGGGCGTGCGCCGGGCTGATCGCCGCCGCGGTCGTACCGCACACCAGCCGGGCCGCCCGCGCCACGAGTGTCGCGTCGGACATCGGCATACCCGAGGCCATGGAGCCCATCGACCCCATCGACTGGCCGGACGCCGAACCGGTCTGGCCGAGCCCGAAGAGCGTGTGCAACGCGGTCTGGCCGACCGCGAGGACCGCCACGATGCCCGGCAGCGTCCGCTCCCGGCCCGCCAGCGCGGCGGCCAGGGTGAAGACGGCGAGGAAGCCCACGCCCAGCGTCCACAGGGGGACCACGGCACAGGACGCGAGACCATGACCGGCCGCGGCCAGCGCGACACAGACCGCGGCGAACACCGCGGCCCTGAGTATCCGGAGGTCGGCTCCGGAGGGCGCCGAACGCTGGTGGGGGGCAGTCATGGCGGGCTCATCATCGCACTGGGCCCATCCGTCACCCACGGCAGGTCCACAAGATGAGGTACGACCGCTCTGTCCGCAACACGGCCTACGACCGGAACGTCGCCCCCCGAGCAGCATCCCGCCCTCCCCCTTCCGGACATCCCCCCGGACATCACTCCGTCGGCTTCACCCCCGCCCCGTCGGCTTCACTCCCGCCCTGTCGGCTTCACTCCCGCCCCGCAGGCTTCACTCCCACCCCGCCGAGCAGCACCCGGCCCTCTCCACCCCCGCCGTCCGGGCACCACCCCGCCCTCCCCAACACCGAGCGTCAGACGTCGCGTCGCCACCGCATACACCGGCATCCGGTGGCCGCGCATCCGCCGTATGGGCGGCATCCTCGGGCGTATGCGATTGCGCACGGGTGCTCGCGGCAATACGTATCGGTATGTCGAGCCGCGGCCGGGAGGCTGGAGCATGAGCATCTGGTGGTCACTCCATCTGCGGCGCGAGGCTGCCAGCGTCCCGCTCGCCAGACGCCTGCTGCTCGGCACGATGGAGAGCGCCGGGGTCGACCCCGACATCTCCTACGACCTCTCCATCGCCCTCACCGAGGCCTGCGCCAACGCCGTCGAGCACGGTGGGGACACCACGCGGGGCGACGCCGGCGAGGCCTACCGCGTGACGGCCTACCTCGACGGCGACCAGTGCCGCATCGAAGTCGCCGACTCCGGCCCCGGCTTCCCCGCCGGAAACGCCCACCCCGCCCTCCGCCCGGCCGACCAGGACGCGGAACACGGCCGGGGTCTGTGTCTGATCCAGCAACTGGCCGACCATGTCCACATCGACAACAAGCCGGGCCCGGGCGGCGCGGTGGTCAGCTTCGACAAGATCCTCAAGTGGAAGAAGTCCCCCGCCCTGCTGCCCGCCTAGGTCCGCCGCTTTCGCTTGTCCCCTGCTTCTCCTGATTCGCCTGCCTCCCCTGTCTCTCCTGCTTCCCGGGTTCGCCTGCTTCCCCTCGTTCGGCTGGTTCGCCTGCTTCCGCCGGTGTCGCCAGTTCCACGCCGCGAGGTCACGTCCCGCCGGTTCCACGGCCCGGCTGTGGACCGGGGACCGCTCCGGGCTGCGTGAGGCCGCCCACCGTGTCGCCGGGCCCATCGCGTACGCGGCGCCGAGTATCAGGCCTCCGAGGAGCAGCCAGCCCGGCGTTCCCCACCCGACCAGCAGCGCCGTGAGGACGAGCGGGCCCATGGTCCGAGCCACGGTGACCCCGGTGCCGAAGAAGCCCTGGTACTCGCCCATCCGGTCGGCCGGAGCGAGATCGAACGCGACCTGCCAGGAACCGGCCGAGTGCTGCATCTCGGCGACGACCTGGAGCACCGCACCCGCCACGAGGACGCCGGCCGCGATCCAGGTGGAGACGCCGGACGACAGCGCGAACACCACACAGGACGCCAGCATCACGAGCCCGGAGCGGCGTATCGAGCGCGTCGCCGTCCCGAGACCCGTGACCCCGCGTGCCATCCGCACCTGGAACGCCATCACGGCGACGGTGTTGAGCACGAACAGCGCGGAGACCAGCCAGGCGGGCGCCTCGGTGCGCTCGGTGATCCACAGCGGCAGACCGAGGCTGAGAAGCGGCATCCGCAGCAACAGCACGGTGTTCAGGAACGTGACCAGTACGTACGGACGGTCGTGCAGCACCCCGGAAGCCGGTCCCCGCTCATTCCCCTGACCGATCCCCTCCTCTTGACGGCCCGCGCCCACTCGCGCAGGTGCGACCGAAGGCAGCCGCCACAGCAGCCCCGCGCACACCACGAAGCTCACCGCGTCCAGCGCGAAGACCCCGAGGTACGCGGACCGCGTCCCGCTGTGCAGGGCGAGACCGCCGAGCCCCGCGCCCACCGCCAGGCCGGCGTTGAGCGTCGACTGGAGGTGCGCGAGAAGTCCGGTGCGCGCCCCGGCCGGTATCAGGAAGGCGAGCAGGGCCTGCCGCGCCGCTCCGAGCCCCGACTGCGCGGAGGCGTAGGCGCAGGCCGCGATGACGAAGGGCAGGAACCCGCGGACGACGAGGAAGGAGGCGACCGCCGTCGCGGTGGCCAGCGCCAGCAGCACCGCGGTGCCGCGCGGCCCGCGCCGGTCGGCGAGCCGTCCCAGCGGCACACCCACCAGCGAGCCGATCGCCCACGCCACGGTCAGCCCGAGCCCCACCCGCTCGGCGGACAGTCCGACGACGCGCGTGAAGTACAGCGCGGACGTCACGTAATAGGCGCCGTCGCCCACGGAGTTGGCGAGCTGCGCGAGGGCGAGCACCCGCTGCGGCCCGGCGGGCGGTATCAGCCGGCCCGTCCCGTTCCCCTTCGCGGTCGAACGCACGGGCGGGCGCTCTGCGGATCGTGCGTCGCGAGTCGTCATGTCTTCGACGCTACGGGCCGGCTGGACCGCTCGGCAGGCCCATTTCTCACACGTTTTCATGACCCAATTCATGGGTCATCCATGACATTTGTCAGTTCGCCGACGGGCCGGCGTGAGCCCCGTTCCTCGGAGGATCGGCGAGAGGGCCGTTCCCCGCAGGCTCGGCGTAAGCCCCGTTCCCCGCAGGCTCGGCGAGAGGGCCGCCGGAACGCCCCGGCCCCGCCCCCCTCAGCACCCGCCCCAGCGCCTCCAGCGCCTCGGGATAGGCACGCTCCCGCGGCGTCCCGTACCCCACGACCAACCCCTGCGGGTGCTCGCCCGGCAGGTGCCAGTGGTCTCGGAGCCGCCCGACCGCGAGCCCCTCCCCCTCCGCCCGGGCCAGCGCCTCCGCCTCGTCGGTCACCTCGACCAACGCGTGCAGCCCCGCGGCGATCCCCCGTACGCTCCCGCGCGCCCCCAGCCGGTCGAGAAGCTGGTCACGGCGGCGCCGGTAGCGCAGCCGGCACGCGCGCAACATGACGGTCGTACGCGTGGCTCACGATCATCTCGGCGAGCGCCAACTGTCCGATGGTTTCCGTGTGGTGGTCGCTGTGCAGCTTGATGTCGGCCACCGGGTCGACCAGTTGGGGCGGCAGCACCATCCAGCCGAGGCGCAGTGCGGGGCCGAGGGTCTTGGAGGCGGTCCCGATGTAGACGGTGTGGCCCGCCGCCATGCCCTGGAGGGCGCCGACCGGTTGGCGGTCGTAGCGGAACTCCCCGTCGTAGTCGTCCTCGATGATGAGCGTGTCCCGCGCGCGGGCCCAGTCGGTGAGGGCCCGCCGCCGTTCCGGGTGGAGGGTGACGCCGGTCGGGTACTGGTGGGCGGGCGTGACGACGGCCGCGTCCGCGTCGAGGGTGTCCAACAGGTCGGCGCGGGCGCCGTGTTCGTCGACGGGCAGCGGCACCACGACGCCGCCGGCCGTGCGCACCACGTCCCGGTGGAAGGGAAGACCCGGGTCCTCCATGGCCACCGTTCCACCGTCCAGCACACGCGTGAGGAGAGCGAGCCCCTGGACGTAACCGGAGGTGATGACGATCCGTTCGGGCGGCGCGATCACCCCGCGGGCCCGCCCCAGGTAGCCCGACAGGGCCGTCCGCAGTTCGACGCGGCCACGCGGGTCCCCGTAGTCGTACGCCATGGAGGGCGCCGTCGCGATCGCGCGGCGCAGCGCCCGCAGCCAGGCCGCCGCCGGGAACGTGCCGACGTCCGGACTGCCGGGGCGCAGGTCGAAACGTGGCGCACGCGCGCGTGGCGCCCGTACGTCCGCCGGGGCGCTGTCGGCCGGCAGGGACGCCACCTCGGTGCCCGACCCCTGCCGGGCCGTCAGATAGCCCTCGGCGACGAGCTGGTCGTAGGCCGCCTTCGCGGTCCCCCGGGAGACGCCGAGTTCGGTGGCGAGCCGGCGGGTCGCGGGCAGCCGGGTGCCCGGGGCGAGCCGTCCGGCGCGTACGGCGTCGCGCAGGGCCCGTTCCAGCCCGGTTCTCCGCCCCGCCCCCGCGTCCGGCTCCAGATGCAGGTCCACCCCGACGCCGGACCAGAAGTCGTCGTCCATGAAAAGCCGCCCCCCTAGGCACCCCGAAAAGCCGCCGGGCGCACCGGTCCGCCCGCGGGCCCACCGCGATCCGGAGGCTCCCGTCCCCCGGACACACCACCGGCCGGGCACCCTGAGGGCGCCCGGCCGGCAGTCTCGTATCAGCCCTCGTGGGGCACTATGTCAGCCCTTGAGGGACGCCATCCAGGCCTCGACCTCGTCCGAGCGGCGCGGCAGGCCGGCCGACAGGTTCCGGTTGCCGTCCTCGGTGACGAGGATGTCGTCCTCGATGCGGACGCCGATGCCGCGGTACTCCTCGGGCACGGTCAGGTCGTCCGCCTGGAAGTACAGGCCCGGCTCGACGGTCAGGCACATGCCCGGCTCCAGGGTGCCCTCGACGTAGGTCTCGGTGCGGGCGGCGGCGCAGTCGTGGACGTCCATGCCCAGCATGTGGCCGGTGCCGTGCAGGGTCCAGCGGCGCTGCAGCCCCAGCTCCAGGACGCGCTCGACCGGGCCCTCGACCAGGCCCCACTCGACGAGCTTCTCGGTCAGCACGCGCTGCGCGGCGTCGTGGAAGTCGCGGTACTTGGCGCCCGGCTGGACGGCCGCGATACCGGCCTCCTGGGCCTCGTACACGGCGTCGTAGATCTTCTTCTGGATCTCGGTGTACGTGCCGTTGATCGGCAGTGTGCGCGTGACGTCGGCGGTGTAGAGCGTGTGGGTCTCCACGCCGGCGTCGAGCAGCAGCAGGTCGCCGGAGCGGACCGGGCCGTCGTTGCGCACCCAGTGCAGCGTGCAGGCGTGCGGTCCGGCGGCGCAGATCGAGCCGTAGCCGATGTCGTTGCCCTCGACCCGCGCGCGCAGGAAGAAGGTGCCCTCGATGTAGCGCTCGCTCGTCGCCTCGGCCTTGTCGAGGACCTTCACGACGTCCTCGAAGCCGCGGACGGTGGAGTCGACGGCCTTCTGCAGCTCGGCGGCCTCGAACGCGTCCTTCACGAGGCGGGCCTCGGAGAGGTAAACGCGCAGCTCGGCGTCGCGCTCGGCGGTGACCTTGTCGGTCAGGGCGGCCTCGATGGCGGCGTCGTAGCCGCGCACGACGCGGACCGGACCGGTGGCCTCGCGCAGCGCTGCGGGCAGTTCGCGGACGTCCGAGGCGGGGATGCCGTAGAGCTGTTCGGCCTCGGCGAGGGAGTGGCGGCGGCCGACCCACAGCTCGCCCTGGCCGGAGAGCCAGAACTCGCCGTTCTCCCGGTCGGAGCGCGGCAGCAGGTAGATCGTCGCCTTGTGGCCCTCGGCGGCCGGTTCCAGCACGAGGACGCCGTCCTCGGTGAGGTTGCCGGTGAGGTACGCGTACTCGACGGAGGCACGGAAGGGGTACTCCGTGTCGTTCGAGCGGGTCTTCAGGTTGCCGGCCGGGATCACCAGGCGCTCGCCCGGGAACCGCGCGGAGAGCGCGGCGCGGCGGGCGGCGGTGTGCTCGGCCTGCGGGATGGGCGTGAGGCCGCGCAGTTCGGTGTCGGCCCAGCCGGACTTCATGCTGTCGGCCAGCTCGTCGGACACGCCCGGGTACAGGCCGTTCTTGCGCTGCTTGATGGGCTCTTCCTCGCCCGCTTGGTCAGCGGCTTCGTCAAGCACGGCTTCCGGGGTCTCCGGTGTGAGCGCCTCCGACACGGTCTGCCTCCTCGATACGACTCTGGACCTCCTCCATCGTACGGTCGTGCTGAAGGGGGCCCAGGGCCGGAAGGCCTGTTACACGAGGTACCCGCGCGGTCACGCGGAACGGGCGGGCGCGGGCACGTGAAACGTGCATGCGCGCTCACGCGAATTCGGGCGCGCGCTCACGCGGAACAGGCACGCGCGGTCACGCGCGACGGGGCCGCGCGCGCTCACTCGAAACGGGCCGCCAGGAGGACGACGTCCTCGTCGCTGTCCGCCGCGTCGAGACCGTCCGGCAGCACCGTGCGCAGCACGTGGTCGGCGATCGCGCCCGGGTCGTCGCGCACGGCCCTCGGGACGCCGGCCGCCGCCGAGTGTAGCCGGGCGAAGGCCCGGTCCATGGCGTCGCCGGTGCGGTGCAGCAGCCCGTCGGTGTAGATGAGCACGGTCTCGCCGCGTTCGGCGGTCACCTCGACGCTCGGGGCCTCCCAGCAGGCGAGCATCCCGAGGGGCGCCGACAGGGACGTCTCGACGAACTCGGTGCGGCGCGGGCCGATCACCAGGGGCGGGCTGTGGCCGGCCCCGGCGAGTGTGAGCTTGCGCAGGGCGGGCTCGCAGTAGGCGAACAGGGCGGTCGCCGAGCGGGCCGGTTCGGTGAGCCGCAGCAGCAGTTCCAGGTCGGAGAGCACCGCGACCGGGTCCTCGCCCTCCATGACCGCGTACGCCCGCAGGGAGGCCCGCAGCCGGCCCATGGCGGCCACCGCGCTGGGCCCCGAGCCGGTGACGGAGCCGACGGCGAGACCGAGCGCGGCGTCGGGCAGCGGCAGCGCGTCGTACCAGTCGCCGCCGCCGCGCGGTCCCGTGCGGTGCCGGGCGGCGAGCTGGACGCCGGAGACCCGCGGCAGCCGCGCGGGAAGCAGCTCCTCGGAGATCGTCGTCATGCACGCGCGCGTGCGCTCCAGTTCCACCAGCCGTGCCAGGTGCTCGGTGGCGTGGCGGGTGTACAGGCCGACGAGGTGGCGCCGTCGCTCGACCGGCTCGGCGGGCTCGTCGTAGAGCCAGACGGCGGCGCCCAGGCGGCCCGCGGCGTCGGTGGACAGCGGCAGGGCGTAGCTCGCGGCGTAGCCGAGGCGGGCGGCCACCTCGCGGTGGCGGGGGTCGAGCCCGTCCTCGGAGAGGAGGTCGGGCTGCGCGATCTCGCCCTCGCCGCCCGGCAGGCCGTCCAGGATCCTCCCGTACGACATGGCGCTGCGCGGGACCGTCTCGATGTGGCCGAGGTCCGCGCGGGCGAGGCCGAGGCCGATGGTGGTGTCGGGGCCGAGCCCGTCGCCCGGTTCCAGGACGACGAGACCGCGCCGGGCACCCACGAGGGCGGCTCCGGCGCGCAGCAGCTCCTGGAGCGCGTCGTCCAGGGACGACGTGCGCGCCAGACGCTCGGTGAGTTCGTGGAGGGTGGTGAGATCCGAGACCCAGCCCGCGAGACGATCTTGGAGAACGGCTCCGGGGCCGGTGGGCGGCGCGGCCGAGGCGGCACCCGGGGGCGCAGGCGCGGGCGCGGCAGTGTGTGCGGGCGAGGGAACCGCTGAATCGATTCCGGCCACTTTCGGAAGGTGAGGGGCGTTCATGACGACCGGCTTTCCGACCGGCGCGTATTGCTCGATAGCATCGCAAACCCCCATGTAGTTCTGCGCCGCTAGCAGTGTCTCCACATGTACACGCACTCGTGAGGGGATGTCCAGCATTGTCCTGCTGGGATTCCTGGTGTCCATGAGACCGTCGGTAACCCTTGCGGGAAAACAAAGTTGGCCTAAAACTGACTCGGGTAACGGCTTATTGAGGTCGACTGGCCTCGTTCGACGGAGCGTCACAGCGGTCGTGATGGGTACGTACTCGGTGAAGGCCAGGGGCGGTTGAGATCCGCCCGGAACCTGGCGACGGACCCGGGCGTCTTAACCACTGACGACCGTGCCCCATCCTCCCGTGGCGGAGGCGGCAAGCAGTACTGCGAGACGCAAAACGCCAGGCGCCGCCACCCCACGCCATGCTCATGCTGTCGATGTACGCGGTATGGGCGCGGACGCAGCCACATGCTCGGCCCAGCGGGGTTCCCCTTGTCTCCAGCAGGGGTGTGATGCGCCAGCAGGTACGCACAGTGAAGAGATCGACACATGGTGTGATGTGATCCTCGGTGTTGCCAGGCGTGCAACGGAAAGGAACGAGCGCTCATGCGCGAGATCCTCGGAAGGCGACGCAGGCTCCTGTCCAGGCGAAACAACGGGAGGCCTGAGATCCTCAGCGCGGCCCTGACCTTCGCGACCGCATGGCAGTGGCCCGTCCTCCCGGGTGTGGCGGCCGACCCGCAGGGGCGTGCCCGCTGCGGATGCCCCGACCCTGAGTGCACGGTGCCCGGTGCCCATCCCTTCGACCCAGGCCTCCTGGCGGCCACCACGGACGAGCGCATGGTGCGCTGGTGGTGGACCAACCGGCCCTCCGCCCCCATCGTGCTGGCCACCGGCGGCGGCGCACCGTGCGCCGTGAGCCTGCCGGCCCTCGCGGCGGCCCGCGCCCTCGACGCGCTCGACCGCACGGGCATGCGCCTCGGCCCGGTCGTCGCCTCTCCCACCCGCTGGGCGATCCTCGTCGCCCCGTACTCCATGGAGCAGCTCGGCGAGCTGCTCTACGCCAAGGACTTCGTCCCCGGCTCCCTGCGCTTCCACGGCGACGGCGGATACATCGCGCTGCCGCCCTCCGAGACGGGGCAGGGCCAGATCCGCTGGGAGCGCGCCCCGCTGCCCGGCTCGGCCGCCCCCTGGGTACCCGATGTGGAGGCCGTGGTGGACGCCGTCGTCGAAGCACTCACTCGTACGGGTGTGAGCGCGCCCGAGTTGTAGGGGCATCCGGCGCGCGGTGGGCCGCGCGCCCGCCCGGGCTCGTTATCGTCCGCCCTATGCAGCGCGATTCCGGGGAGCACGGAGCCGCGACGCCGCCGCGCGGCGGGACCGACCCCCGACGGGTCCGTCTCATGGCGCTGGTGGCCGTCGTGGCGTTCGTCCTCGCCCTTCCGCTGGCCGTGGCGTCCGCCGGCCCGGTCGGCTCCGCCGATTCCCTCGATTCCCTCGGCGACGGCGGCACGGCGAGCGCGCGCGAGGCGGCTCGCACCGACGACCGCCCGCGCCCGGCCGAACCCTCCCGGTCCCCCCTGCTGCTCGGCCTCGGCCTGGCCACCGCCGCCCGCTGCGGTCCCGAACTCTCCTCGCCCGACGGCGTCGAGGCGCAGACCTGTGTCCTGACGCAGGGCGAGGAGACCTGGGCCCGCACCTACTACCGCAACGCGACCGGCGCGGAGCTGAGTTCCCTGCTGAGCCTGATGGGCCCCGGAGACCGCACGGTGCAGATGAACTGCGCGGTCGAGGCAGACGACGATCCGGGGGCGTGCGAGACGCCCAGGGAGCGCACGGCGGGGCCCGCGGAGGCGTACACGGCGATCGCGGAGTTCGCGAAGGGAACCGGGGCGGACGGACCGCTGTTGCTGCGCTCGGGGAGCAACTGAGCGCCGTAGCAAGGCTGTTGACTGTGTGTCTGACAGCGTGTCCGGCAGCGGACATGAAAAGACCCGGTTGCTGGCGACGGGGGATGCACCAGCAACCGGGCTACTCGAACGGTAACAAGAGATCGGCGGTTAGCAAATTCGATCTCGGCTATTCGGACACGGATTTACCTGTCAGTACGGGGAGTTGTGACAGGAGTCACCCGTTTCCGAGACGGTGACGAGCTGACCGGTCGGTCAGTTCCGCGTCTGTGGGCTAGCTGAGCGTCACCTGTCGGTTGGTGAGGCCGCCGCGCGCGCGGCGCTCGTCCGCCGTGAGCGGCTCGTCCGTGGCCAGCGCTGCGGCGAGACGCTCGGCGAACTCCGCCGCCGGCTTCTCGACATCGTCCGCCGTGACCCCCGTCGGGAGGTCCCAGACCGGCACGGTCAGCCCGTGCGCGCGGAAGGAACCGACCAGCCGGGTGCCCTCGCCGAGGCCCGAACGGCCCGCCGCGTGCAGCCGCGCGAGGGCGTCCAGAAGCTGCTCCTCCTCGTGCGGCATGACCCAGCGCAGGTGGTTCTTGTCGGGCGTCTCGCACCAGTAGGCGGCGTCGACCCCGGAGAGCTTCACGGTCGGGATGGCCGCGGCGTTGGCCCGCTCCAGGGAGGCGGTCACCTCTGCCGTCGCGTTCTCCGCGTCCGGGACCCAGAACTCGAAGCCGCTGTGCACAACTGGCTCGAACGCGCCTTCCGGGTCGAGCAGGTCCTGGAGGCGCGGGCCGTCGGCCGGCGCGCGGCGGCCCTCCACCGGCGTGCCCGGCCGCGCGGTGAGCGCGCGCTGGAGCGTGTCGGCCAGGTCGCGGCTGATGTCGCCGGAGGCCGTGTCGTTCTGCAGGCCGAGGAGCACCGAGCCGTCGTCGCGGCGCAGCGCGGGCCAGGCCATCGGCAGGACGGTGGCGAGGGTGACCGAGGGGACTCCCTCGGGCAGGCTCTCCCTGAGCTTCAGCTCGACCGTCGCGGCGGGCACCAGCTCGCGCAGCGCGACCCAGTCCCCCTCGCCCGCCAGGCCCTCGAACGGGCGGTGCACCAGCTCGGTCACGGCGTGCGCGGCGGCCCGGCCGTGGCAGGCCTTGTAGCGGCGGCCGCTGCCGCAGGGGCAGGGCTCGCGAGCGCCGACAACCGGGATCTCTCCGTCCTTGAGCTGCGGCTGCTTGGCCCTCGTCTGGGGTCGCTTCTTGGCCATCGTGGGTGTCTCCCGATCACGGCTCGTCTGGTACGGGCGCGAGCCTAGCCGTTCGCACCGAGGCCGACGGGACCCTGTGGACAACGCACCGCGTGGCACAGCGCATCGCCTGACCGCCTATCGCCCGACCGCGCATCGCCTGACACGGCGCCCGCGTGAGACAGAGCGCCGCGCGGCACGACGCACCGCGTGACACGGCACGCCGCATGGCACAGGGCGCTGCATGGCACATCGCGACGCGTGGCGCAGCGCACCGCGCGGCACCGGAACCGGCGGTCCGTGCCCGCCGGATCAGTCCAGGTCGTCGAAGGCGTCGGCGAAGTCCAGGCCGGATATCCCGGACACGGTCGGTGACGCGACGCGCGTAGCGAAATCGTCGCGTCTGCGGGCCGTTTCCACGTCGTCCTGGATGACCACCCACACCGTGACCTCGCCGCGGATATCGTCCCGGACACCCCAGTCCTTGGCCAGCGCCGTGATGATGTTCAGCCCGCGGCCGCCACGAGCGGTGACCGAGGGCGTCGACGGAACAGGGCGGGTCGGACCACCGCCGTCCGTCACCTCGACCGTCAGCCGGCCCACCGGATCGACCCGCCAGGCCGCCCGCACGTCTCCGTCGCCGGAGAGCGCGTCCCCCAGGGGCCTGCCATGCCGGCAGGCGTTGCTGAGCAGTTCGGAAAGGACCAGTACGGCGTCGTCGATGACCGCTTCCGCCACGCCGCCGGACCGCAGGTGATCCCGCATCCGGTGCCTTGCTTCCCCCACGCCCGCAGGGCCATGGGGAACGGCCATGCTCGACGACGTGGGCACCTCCTGTGCCACCACCAACGCCACCCCCGAGACCTCCTTTGCCCCACGCCACGGTGTGGATGCCCTTTTGGACTGGACCGGAAACCGGCCGATCGACGTCTGCTGACGCACTCGTAACGATCGAACACGCAGCGAACGTGCCGGTGCACTCCCTGTGATGAGCGTCCGGTTTTTGGTGGTTTTTGAGGGGCGAACGTGGTGCTTTACGTGGGGTGTCCCGAGCGCGGCGGGGCCTGGGCCGCCGTGGTTCAGCGGCCCAGTTGACGCAGTACCGCGCGCGGGCGGTTGGTGATGATGGCGTCGATGCCCAGCTCGACGCAGAGGTCGACGTCCTCGGGCTCGTTCACGGTCCAGACGTGCACCTGGTGGCCGGCCCGCTTCAGGCGCTCGATGTACCCGGGGTGGCTGCGTACGATCCGCATCGAGGGGCCCGCGATCCGGACACCCGCGGGCAGCCGTCCGTCCCGCAGCCGGGGTGAGACGAACTGCAGCAGATAGACCGTGGGCAGGGTCGGGGACGCCGCCCGGACGCGGTGCAGGGAGCGCGCCGAGAAACTCATCACACGTACCGGGGAGTCGGCGGCCGACTCCGGGGCGTCCAGGCCGAAGCGCTTCAGCAGGACCAGCAGCCGTTCCTCGACCTGGCCCGCCCAGCGGGTCGGGTGCTTCGTCTCGATGGCCAGCTCGACGCGGCGGCCGGCGTCGGCGACGAGTTCGAGCAGCCGCTCCAGGGTGAGCACCGAGGTGTCCTCGGGGCCGCCGGGGTCCTGCTCCCAGTCGGGGGACTCCTCGCGGTTCTTCCAGGAACCGAAGTCCAGGGCGGCGAGTTCGGCCAGCTCCAGGGCGGAGACGGCACCGCGGCCGTTGGACGTACGGTTGACACGGCGGTCGTGCACACAGACGAGGTGGCCGTCGGCGGTCAGGCGCACATCGCACTCAAGGGCGTCCGCACCGTCCTCGATCGCCTTCTTGTACGCGGCCAGTGTGTGCTCCGGCGCCTCTTCGGAGGCTCCGCGGTGGGCGACCACCTGGATCGGGTGCTGTCGTGCGAGGGTCACCGCGTCATGGTGCCACCGTCCCGGGGTAGGCGTGCGATGGGAGGTGTCACCCTTCCGCCTTTTTAGTGCTAAACGTCCGTTATAAAGAGTCGCCTTGGATGCACAGCCACCGCTTATGGTGCTCTGACGCCCAGTGGGAAAAGCTGACGGCGTACAAAAACACATGCACTGCTGAATCGCGCCGGACCGTCGACACGCGTGCGTGAAGGTGACCGAGTGCGACCGAGAACAACAGCCGTGGATCGAGGAGAAGAGCTGTGAGCACCGAGAACGAGGGCACCGCGGTACCCCCGGCCCCGTCCGCACCTCCTGTGCCGGTGGACACTCCCGCTGCTTCCGCGCAGGCCGCGCATGACGGGAGCGCGCCGACCGCTTCGATTCCCCCCGTACCGCCGGGCACCCCCGGCGCACCGGAGCACGCGCCGGCGCCCGCGAGCGCACCGGCGTACGCCTCGGCCGGCGCCGGACACGGAGCCGACTCCCAGGGCCAGGGGAACGGGCCCTACGGCCACGGGGCCGGTCCTTACGGTGAGGGGAACGGGCCTTACGGCCAGAGCGGTGGAGCCCAGGGCTCCGCCCCCGAGGCCGGCTGGCCGCCCCCGCCCCCCGCCACCCCGTCGTACGCCGACGGCGGCGGCTCGGGAAGCGGCGGCTGGGGTTCCTCGTACCAGCAGCCCGCGGCGAAGCCGAGGAACGGGCGTGGCGGCCTGGTCGCCGCGATCCTGGTGGCCGCGCTGGTCGCCGGCGGCGTCGGCGGCGGCATCGGCTACGGCCTGGCCAAGAACAACGACGACTCCACCGACTCGACGACGATCTCCGCGCCGAGCAGCAGCGGCGAGGTGAAGCGCGCCTCGGGCACCGTCGCGAACGTGGCCGCCAACGCGCTGCCGAGCACCGTCACCATCGAGGCGCAGAGCACCAGCGGCGAGGGCGGCACCGGCACGGGCTTCGTCTTCGACAAGCAGGGCCACATCCTCACCAACAACCACGTGGTGGCGGAGGCCGTCGACGGCGGCAAGCTCACCGCGACCTTCCCGAACGGCAAGAAGTACAACGCCGAGGTGGTCGGACACGCCCAGGGCTACGACGTCGCGGTCATCAAGCTGAAGAACGCGCCCTCGGGCGCGCTGGCACCCCTGCGGCTCGGCAATTCCGACCAGGTGGCCGTCGGCGACTCCACCATCGCGATCGGCGCGCCCTTCGGCCTGTCGAACACGGTGACCACCGGCATCATCAGCGCGAAGAACCGTCCCGTCGCCTCCAGTGACGGCAGCGCCAGCAGCAAGGCCTCGTACATGAGCGCCCTGCAGACCGACGCCTCGATCAACCCGGGCAACTCCGGCGGTCCGCTGCTCGACGCCTCGGGCGCGGTCATCGGCATCAACTCGGCGATCCAGTCGTCGAGCAGCGGCGGCCTCGGCGGCTCCGGCCAGTCCGGTTCCATCGGCCTGGGCTTCGCGATCCCGATCAACCAGGCGAAGTACGTCGCCCAGCAGCTGATCAAGACCGGCAAGCCGGTGTACGCGAAGATCGGCGCCTCGGTCTCCCTGGAGGAGGGCACGAGCGGCGCGAAGATCACCGAGCAGGGCGCGAGCGGCGCGGCGGCGGTCGAGTCCGGCGGACCCGCGGCCAAGGCGGGCCTCAAGCCCGGCGACGTCATCACCAAGCTGGACGACATGGTGATCGACAGCGGCCCGACCCTCATCGGCGAGATCTGGACGCACAAGCCGGGCGACACGGTGAAGCTCACCTACACGCGCGACGGCAAGACCCACACCACGGACGTCACGCTCGCCTCCCGAGAGGGCGACAGCTGACCCACGGACCGCCCCCGGAACCCGTTACTCTTGTCCCCGCGCCGCCGATCACCGTCAGCGCGGGGTGGGTTGCCCGAGCGGCCTAAGGGAACGGTCTTGAAAACCGTCGTGGCAGCGATGTCACCGTGGGTTCAAATCCCACACCCACCGCAGGTGAACGGCCCCTGACCGGGATTTCGGTCAGGGGCCGTTCGCGTGCTCCCGGGTTCCGGCGCCGCCGGGTGCGTGCCGTCACGCGTGGCCCCCGGCGATGGCGCGCCCTCAGCGCTGCCGGGGGGCGGGAGCCGTCATACGGGCCGCGGAGGCGATCGTCGAACGGGCCTCACGTTCGGTGAGGCCGGTGCGGACGGCGGCCCGGACGAGCGGGGTGACGAGCTGCGGGCCGATGCCGTTCTCGTAGGCGCGGCAGGCGGCCCAGAAGAGGCGTGTGTTGCGCTGGCCCTCGTGGGCGGCCAGGACGAACTGGACGAGCACCTGGCCTTGTTGGCCGGTGGAGGTGGGGGTGGTGTGCTGCCGGCGCGGCGGCGGCAGCAGCAGGTCGAGGAGTTCGCGCGGACAGGGCGCGGGGGCGAGCCGGGCGGTGCCGGGGGCCGTGCCGTACACGCCGTGTTCGGTGCGTGAGCCGGGGCCGACGAGGTAGCCGCCGGCACCGCGGATGTCGATACCGGGGGCCAGCCGGCTCGCGGAGTTGGGGACGACCACGTCCGGGGGGCCGCTGAGCCACAGGTGCCGGCCGCCGCTCGGGGTCACGACGACGACCGTCTCCGGGATCGTGAACAGATGGCGCAGGGCCAGTTCGCGCAGGGCGGTGGAGGAGTCCGTACCGCATTTGGTGTCGAGGTCGATGCCGATGAGGTGGTGCGGGTCGAGGCCGCAGGCGATGCCGTAGCCGGTGGCCCAGGGGGCGGCGGCGAAGAGTTCGCGGATGCGCCGGGGATCGGTCGAGGCGTCGTACACGCCGTGCCCGAAGCGGCCGCACTCGCCGTGGCAGGGGGTGGGTTCGGGGTCGTCGCGGTGGGGGGAACGCAGGGCCGGGAGCTTCGTTCGGGACAGCGGGATCACCGCCAGCCCGCGCTCGGCGGCGGACAGGGCGTGGGCCAGGGCCAGGGTGGTGGCCTGCCGGTCGGTGGTGGCCATGCCTCTATGTTCGTACGAGTGTTCGAAAAAGGGAAGGGTCCGCCGGGTAGGCGAGTGCCCGAAGCCGGTGATGGGTGAGATTGGCCGAAAATGTGCCGTAACGTTCCAGCTCTTGTGGTGCCCGGGGAGGGGTGCGGTTTCGGGGGTACGCGTGGCGCGGAATGGCTCTGAACAGGGGCTTTGTCTGCTGGAAGCAGGTTTATCGACTTGTCCTCACGCTTGAGGGGGAATCATTGCCTCCGGGGTGGTTCGCCCGAGTCCCGTGGGCAACTCTGGAATCGCGACGTCGTACACAGCACCGAGGCGGTCGGCCAACTGCCCGGTGACAAGCCGTACTTCCCGTACAGCCCGGTTCATCGCCGGTGCGTACACCCCGGTTCTGGAGGAATTCACATGGCAGGCATCCGTACCGCTCGCGTCCTCGCCGCCGTCGCGGCCCTTCCGTTGGCCGCCGCTCTCTGCACGGGCGTCGCGTCGGCGGACAACGGCGGCTTCGCGAGCAACGGATCGAACGCGGGAGCGGCGACCGCCAGCGGCGGCGTCGGACACAACAACAGCGGCAACTCGTCCACCACCCAACAGCAGGCGGTGGGGACGGGCGCTTCGAACCAGAACAACACCGCCCAGGTGAACGGCTCGGCCTTCACGGCCATCAATCAGGGCAACTGGAACGTCCTGGTGAACTTCACCAAGCTCTGGTGAGCCGAGGGTCGATGCCCGCGCATCGGCCCTGGGGCGTCCGCGTGGGGTAGTGCTCTGGGGGGCTTCACCGCGGCTGCGCGACGGTGCTTCGGCGCCGGCGCGCAGCCGCGCGGTCGTGTTTCCACGCGGTCGTGTTTCCACGCGGTCGTGTTTCCGCGCGGTCCTTCCGGGTGCCGGGCACTCCACTCCTTGCGCGCCGCGCCGCGCCGGGTAGTGGGTCATGTCGGGGCTCGTGACCTCGCGCCTGCCCGTCGCGGTGCTCGTGACCTCGCGCCTGCCCGTCGCGGTGCTCGTGACCTCGCGCCTGCCCGTCGCGGTGCTCGTGACCTCGCGCCTGCCCGCCCCGGTGTTCGCGATCCGGCGCGGGACCGCGACGGTGACCTTGACAGTGCACGGCATCTGACGGACAGTCAGAAACCGTTGCCCGTACGAGGTCCGGGAGGCCGTCGCCGTGCACCTCGCCCCCACCGAACGCCAGCAGCGGCTGCGTGCCGAACTCCGCGCGTACTTCAGGGACCTGATGCCGGACGGACCGCCGCCCGCCGACGATCCCGTACGGCAGCGGGCGCTGCTCCGCCGCATCGGCGCCGACGGACTGCTCGGCCTCGGCTGGCCGGTCGCCTACGGAGGACAGGGGCGCGGCGCGGACGAACAGTTCGTCTTCTTCGACGAGGCCTACCGGGCTGGGGCGCCCGTCTCGATGGTCACGCTGAACACCGTCGGCCCGACCCTCATGAAGTACGGCAGCGAGGCGCAGAAGGAGACCTTCCTGCCCCGCATCCTGAGCGGCGACCTCGTCTTCGCCATCGGCTACTCGGAGCCCTCGGCCGGCACCGACCTCGCCGCCCTGCGGACCCGCGCCGTACGGGTACCGGCTTCGCCCCTGGACCCGGCGGGGGGCAGTGACGGATGCTGGCGGATCGACGGGCAGAAGATCTTCACCTCCAATGCCCAGAACGCCGACTGGATCTGGCTCGCCTGCCGGACCGACCCGGAGGCGCCCAAGCATCAGGGCATCTCGATCCTCCTCGTCCCCACGGACGCCCCGGGCTTCTCGTGGACGCCGATCGAGACGGTCGGCGGTCAGACGACCACGGCGACCTATTACGACGCCGTCCGCGTCCCCGCCATGAACCTGGTCGGCGAGGAGAACGGCGGCTGGGGACTCATCACCAACCAGCTCAACCACGAGCGGGTCGCCCTCGCCGCGATCGGCATGCAGGCCGAGGACTTCCTCGCGGCGGCGCTGGATTCGGCGCGTACACCCGATCCGGTGACCGGGCGGCGCCGGGTTGACGAGCCGTGGGTCCGTTCTCAGCTCGCCGAAGCACATGCCCGGCTGGCGGCATCACGCCTGCTCAACTGGCGTTTGGTGGCGGATGTGGGGACGGGCCGACTGGCGCCCGGAGACGCGAGCGGCGTGAAAGTCGTGGGAACCGAATCCGCGGTCGCGGTGTACCGAATGTGTCAGCACATTGTGGGAGCGGAAGCACTGGTCCGCTCCGGTTCACCGGGGGCGTTCGGGTCCGGCGAGCTGGAGCGGATGAACAGGGCGGCACAGATCAACACGTTCGGGGGCGGGGTGAGCGAGGTGCAGCGGGAGATCGTCGCGACGATGCGGCTCGGGATGAAGAGGGGCCGGCGGTGAGCGGGCGCGGGACGGGGAGCGGTGTGGGGAGTGGAGCGATGGCGGCGGGCGTCCGGGACAGCGGTCCAACCAGCGGTGCCGACGACGAACTGCTGTTGAAGTTACGGGAGTTCGAGGGGCGGGCGGCCACCGTCGGAGGTGTCGGCAGGGACCCCGTCAACGCGCCGATGATCCGGCACTGGTGCGAGGCGATGGGGGACACCAATCCGGCGTACCAAGGGCCGGACGCGGTGGCTCCGCCCACCATGCTCCAGGCATGGACGATGGGCGGTCTCGCGGGTCACAGCGACCGGCCCGGCCACACCAGCACGAACGACGAACTGTTCGCGCTGCTCGACGGGGCGGGATACACCTCGGTGGTCGCCACCGACTGCGAGCAGGAGTATCTGCGCCCCCTGCGTCCCGGGGACGAGATCACCTTCGACTCGATGATCGAGTCCGTCTCCGAGCGGAAGACGACGAAGCTGGGCACGGGGTACTTCATCACGACGCGCATGGACGTCCGCGCGGCGGGAGAACTCGCCGGGACCCACCGGTTCCGGATCCTCAAGTACGCGCCTGCGCGGCGGAACGCGAAACGGGCGGAGCATTCGGCAGGAGCGGCAGGAGCGGCAGGAGCGGCAGGAGCGGCAGGAGCGGCACGAGCCATGGGAGCGGTGGGGGAGGTTGGGCCCGGGGGGGCCGTGGAGGCGGTGGCGCCGGCGAAGTCCGGTCGTGGTCGTCCGTATCCGGTGATCAACCGGGACAACGCCGGTTTCTGGGAGGGCGTCGGTCGGCGCCGACTGCTGATCCAGCGCTGCACGGCGTGCGGGACGCCGAGGTTCCCCTGGTTGCCCGGGTGCAACGGGTGCGGCGGCCTGGAGTGGGACACCGTCGAGGCGAGCGGCGAGGGGACGATCTACTCGTACGTCGTCATGCACCACCCGCCCTTCCCGGCCTTCGACCCGCCCTACGCGGTCGGCCTGATCGAACTCGCCGAGGGCGTGCGGATGGTGAGCAACGTGGTGGGCGTGCCGCACGACAAGGTGCGGGTCGGGATGCCGGTGCGGCTCGAATTCCGCCAGTACGAGGAGGGGTTGCTGCTGCCGGTGTTCCGGGCCGGAGCGGGGCATGACGGGGACGGTGGCTCCCAGGAGAGGAACGGTAGCTCCTATGAAGGGGACGGTAGGTCCGCCGAACCCTCGGCTCGGTCCGCCCCGCTTGATCAGAGCGCCCCGCCCGCTTCGCGTCTCCAGCCCACCCCGCCTGCTCCGCCCGCGTCGCGTGTTCAGACCACTCCGCCTGCTTTGCCCTCCCCATCCATGGCGTCCGGTGCCGGCGGCATTGCCTCGGGCGAGGTGAGCTGACATGGACTTCACGCCCACGGAGGAACAGGCGGCCGCCCGGGATCTGGCCGCACGGATCTTCGGCGACCTCTCCACCCCCGAGCGGCTCACCGCGGCCGGGACGGAGAGCGATGCGGGACTGTGGAAGGAGTTGTGCGCAGCCGGCCTCGTGGCGGCCGTCGATGACATCGGCCTCCTCGGTCTGGTGCTGCTGCTGGAGGAGCAGGGCCGTACCACGGCGCAGGTCCCGTTCGCGGCCAGTTGTGTGTACGGGATGTTCGCGGTGGCGGCGCACGGTTCGCCCGAGCAGCGTGAGCGGCTGCTGCCGGGGATCGCGGACGGGACGGTGGTGGTGACCGGAGCGCTGCACGGCTCGGCGCCGGTCTCCAGTACCGGGCCGGACCAGTCGGCGGGTTCGCCGGCCCGGTCGCCGCTGACCGGAGTCGCCCCGGCGGTGCCCTGGCTGCGGGATGCCACGCATGTCCTCGTCGCCGACGAGCGGCACCGGCTCTGGCTGGTGCGTACGTCGGATGCGGCGAGGAGTGAACCCGTCGAACTGACGGCGCCCTGGTCGGCGGGGCGCCTGACCCTCCGGGAAACGCCGGGCGAGCCGATCGGCGCGGAGGATGCCTACGCGGATGTGCTGGCCACGGCGCGTACCGCCTTCGCCGGACTCCAGGCAGGCGTGTGCGCGGGGTCTCTGGCACGGGCCGTCGAGCACACGAACGTGCGGGAGCAGTTCGGGCGCCCGCTCGCCGCCAAACAGGGCGTCCAACTCCGCGCCGCCGACGCGTACATGGACACGGAGGCGATACGGGTCACGGCCTACGAGGCGGCCTGGCGCCGGGACGAGGGGCTGCCGTACGCGACGCACGCCCTGACCGCCGCCTGGTGGGCGTCCGAGGCGGGCCGGCGCGTCGTCCACGCGGGCCAGCATCTGCACGGTGGAGCGGGAGCAGACCTCGACCACCCGGTCCACCGGCATTTCTTGTGGGGGCGGCAACTGGACGCGTACCTCGGATGCGGGGGCGAAGTGTTGCAGGAGCTGGGCGAGTTGATCGCGAGCGGTGAGCCGACGGTGGAGGGGGAGCCCAAGGTGCAGGGGGAGGTGGAGACGTGAGGGAGGAGCGGGATGTGACGGGGGTGCAGTCTGGGGCCGGCAGCGGGGTCGCCGGGGTGGCGCTCGGGGGCGGCGCGTCCAGGTCGGTTGGCGGGGCAGGGGCCGGGGCCATTGAAGCCGTGCCCCAGGGCGGCAGGCCCGGAGCGGTGACCGGTGCGGGCGAGGGCAGTTCGACTTCCGGTGCCGGTGAGGGCAGTGCGGCACCCGGCGCTGGTGATGCCGGTTCGGCACCCGGCGCTGGTGATGCCGGTTCGGTGCACGGCATCGGCGAGGCCGGCTCGGCACGCGGCGTCGGCGAGGGCAGCTCGACTCCCGGCATCGGGGAGGGTGGATCGACTCTCGACGCCGACGAGGCCAGGGCGATGACCAGGGACGATCGGGCCGGGGAGATGCCGGGGTCCGGAGATCCCGGACCAGAGCCCTCCTCCGGCGACAGCGCCTCCGCGTACCAGGCCGGAGACGTGCTGCCGCCGTTGGAGATCGAGATCACGCGTACGTTGATCGTGGCCGGGGCGATCGCGTCGCGGGACTACCAGGATGTGCACCACGACGCGGAGTTGGCCCGGGCGAAGGGCTCGCCGGACATCTTCATGAACATCCTGACGACCAACGGTCTGGTCGGACGGTACGTGACCGATCACTTCGGCCCGACGGCCGTGCTCCGCGCGGTCTCCATTCGGCTCGGGGCTCCCAACCACCCTGGCGACACCATGGTGTTGACGGGCTCGGTCGAGAAGGTCGACGGCGAGACGGTCACGGTACGCGTCCTGGGCACCAACAGGATCGGCCGGCACGTGATGGGCACGGTGACGGTGACCGTTCCAGGCCCGAGGCGTCCGGCCCCGCCCTCCGCCGGCGGAGCCTCCGCATCCTCCGCGTCCGCACCCTCCACGTCCGCAGCATCCGCATCCGCTGCATCCCACTCCGCTTCGAAAGCACCACCCTCCGCCGCCTCCCCGACGCCCCCATCCCCACCTTCGACCCCTCCCCCTCCCGGCAACGCGCCCACCGAGGGAGGTGCCTCGTGAGCGTTCGGAGGAGGGACGAACTCGGGGGGCGGGCGGCGATCGTCGGGATCGGGGCTACCGAGTTCTCGAAGGACTCGGGGCGCAGTGAACTGCGGCTGGCGGTGGAGGCGGTGCGGGCCGCGCTGGACGACGCGGGGCTGACACCGGGGGACGTGGACGGGATGGTGACGTTCACGATGGACACCAGCCCGGAGATCACCGTCGCGCAGGCGGCCGGGATCGGGGAGCTGTCCTTCTTCTCCCGTGTCCACTACGGAGGCGGCGCGGCCTGCGCGACCGTCCAGCAGGCGGCGCTCGCGGTGGCGACCGGGGTGGCCGAGGTCGTCGTCTGCTACCGGGCGTTCAACGAGCGGTCGGGGCGGAGATTCGGTTCGGGTGTGCAGCGGCGGGAGCCCTCGGCGGAGGGCGCGGCGCTGGGCTGGGCGCTGCCGTTCGGACTGCTCACCCCGGCGTCGTGGGTGGCGATGGCGGCCCGGCGGTATCTGCACACCTACGGCCTGACCCCTGAGGCGTTCGGCCATGTCGCGGTGACGGACCGGAAGTACGCGGCGACGAACCCGGCGGCGTACTTCCACGGCAGACCGATCACGCTCGCCGAGCACGCGGCGTCGCGGTGGATCGTGGAGCCGTTGCGGCTGCTGGACTGCTGTCAGGAGACCGACGGCGGTCAGGCTCTGGTCGTCACGTCCGTAGAGCGGGCCCGGGATCTGCCCAGGCCGCCGGCGGTCGTCTTGGCGGCGGCTCAGGGCGCGGGCCGGGCGCAGGAGCAGATGACCAGTTTCTACCGGGACGATCTGACCGGGCTTCCGGAGATGGGCGTGGTGGCCCGGCAGTTGTGGCGGACGGCGGGGCTGGGGCCGGGGGAGATCGACGTGGGGATTCTGTACGACCATTTCACACCGTTCGTGCTGACGCAGTTGGAGGAGTTCGGGTTCTGCAAGCCGGGGGAGGCCGCCGACTTCGTGGCGGAGGAGAGGTTGCCGTTGAACACGCATGGGGGGCAGCTCGGGGAGGCGTATCTGCACGGGATGAACGGCATAGCGGAGGGCGTGCGCCAGCTCAGGGGTACGTCCGTGAACCAGATAGCCGGCGCCGAGCGCGTCCTGGTCACGGCGGGAACCGGCGTCCCCACATCAGGGCTGATCCTCGGCTCCGAGGGCTCCGACGGCTCCGAAGGCTCCGAGGGTTCGGGTGGCTGAGCGCGTCGTCCGTGCCCCGAGCCGGGTCGTCATCGGCCTCCCTCTCAGGAGTGAACCTCTCTGGGGGATGAGACTTCCCCGGGGTGAACCCCCAGGGGAGTGGTAACCGCTTGTCCACCTTCAGGAGGTGGGGTCACCCCCCTTCCTACAACCTGAGGCGGACATGGCTTCGGGACCTGCGGCCGATCCGCGGAAGGAGGGAGCGAACCTAGCGTGGAGCCATGACCACACTCGTCTGCACCAGCGCCTCGGACGCCGCCACTCCGGCGACGCAGACCCGTTCGTACCCGTCGTTCGCCTCCTACATGAGGGCACGCCAACCGGTGCTGCTGCGGACCGCCCGGTCGCTCACCGCGAATCCGAGCGACGCGGAGGACCTGTTGCAGACGGCGCTGACGAAGACGTACGTCGCCTGGGACCGGATCGAGGACCATCGGGCGCTGGACGGATATGTGCGGCGGGCGTTGCTGAACACGCGGACGTCGCAGTGGCGCAAGCGCAAGGTGGACGAGTTCGCGTGCGACGAGCTGCCGGAGTCGGAGGGGCTGCCCGCGGCGGACCCGGCCGAGCAGCAGGCGCTCCGTGACGCGATGTGGCGGGCGGTCATGAAGCTGCCGGCGCGGCAGCGGGCGATGGTGGTGCTCCGCTACTACGAGGACCTGAGCGAGGTGCAGACGGCGGAGGTGCTCGGGGTCTCCGTCGGCACGGTCAAGTCGGCGGTGTCGCGTGCGCTGGGCAAGCTGCGGGAGGACCCGGAGCTGACCCCGGCCGCGTAGCCGCCGGCCGTCTAGCCCCGGATGCCTAGACCCCGGCTGCCGGGACCAGGACCGTCTACACCCCGGCCGCCGGGACCAGGACCGTCTACACCCCGGCCGCCGGGACCAGGACCGTCTACACCCCGGCTGCCGGGACCCGGACCGCCTAGACCAGGACCGTCTAGACCTCGGCTGCCGGGACCCTGACCCGCTAAGCCCGGCTGCCGGCACCCGGACCGATGGGATGGGCGGAGTGGGTGGCGACCCCGTGGACTTGCCGTGGCGGGTGTGGCGGGTGTGGCGGGTGTGGCCGGTGTGCCGTGGGCCGGGTGTTCGTTGGAGCGCCTGTCGCGGTACGCCCGAGCAGGGGCGGAGCTGATCGATCATTCCTGCGCCTAGTGACATACCACTCGGTATGTGAGCAGAATCAGCGGAACCCACTTACTACCGCGTAGGCAATGTCGCCGCCCCGGGAGGACGCCGTGCTGAGCACGATGCAGGACGTACCGCTGACTGTGACCCGCATTCTCGTGCACGGGGCGCTGGTCCACGGAGACTCGCAGATCACGACCTGGACGGGAGAGGGCGAGCCGCACCGGCGCAGCTTCCGCGAGGCCGGCGCGCGGGCGAACCAGCTCGCGTACGCGCTGCGCGACGACCTCGGGGTGACGGGCGACGAGCGGGTCGCGACGCTGATGTGGAACAACGCGGAGCACGTCGAGGCGTACTACGCGATTCCCTCCATGGGCGCCGTGCTGCACACGCTGAACCTGCGCCTGCCGGCCGAGCAGCTCGTTTTCATCGTGAAGCACGCGGCCGACCGTGTGATCATCGCCAACGGTTCGCTGCTCCCGCTGCTCGCGCCGCTCCTCCCCCATCTGCCGACGGTGGAGCACGTGGTGGTCTCGGGCGCCGGTGACCGTTCGCTGCTCGACGGGGCGAGCGTGCGGGTGCACGAGTACGAGGAGCTGCTCGCCGGGAAGCCGACGGCGTACGACTGGCCGGAGCTGGACGAGCGGCAGGCCGCGGCCATGTGTTACACCTCCGGCACCACCGGGGACCCCAAGGGCGTCGTGTACTCGCACCGTTCGATCTACCTGCACTCCATGCAGGTCAACATGGCGGAGTCGATGGGTCTGACGGACCGGGACACCACCCTCGTGGTGGTGCCGCAGTTCCACGTCAACGCCTGGGGTCTGCCGCACGCGACCTTCATGGCGGGCATCAACATGCTGATGCCGGACCGTTTTCTCCAGCCCGCGCCGCTCGCCGAGATGATCGAGAGCGAGCGGCCGACGCACGCCGCGGCCGTCCCGACCATCTGGCAGGGCCTGCTCGCCGAGCTGTCGGCCAAGCCCCGGGACGTCTCCTCCCTCACCCAGGTGACGATCGGCGGCTCCGCCTGCCCGCCCTCGCTGATGGCCGCGTTCGACGAGCTGGGCATGCGCGTCTGCCACGCCTGGGGCATGACCGAGACCTCCCCGCTCGGCACCGTCGCCCGCCCGCCGGCCCACGCCATCGGCACGGACGAGGAGTTCGCGTACCGCCTCACCCAGGGCCGTTTCGCGGCCGGTGTCGAGGCCCGTCTCACCGGCCCCGGCGGCGAGCGCCTGCCCTGGGACGGCGAGTCGGCCGGCGAGCTGGAGGTCAGGGGCCCCTGGATCGCGGGCGCCTACTACGGCGGCGACGGCGAGGAACCGCTGCGCCCCGTCGACAAGTTCAGCGAGGACGGCTGGCTCAAGACCGGTGACGTCGGCACGATCAGCCCCGACGGCTTCCTGACCCTCACCGACCGCGCCAAGGACGTCATCAAGTCGGGCGGCGAGTGGATCTCCTCGGTCGACCTGGAGAACGCCCTCATGTCCCACCCGGACGTGGCCGAGGCCGCGGTCGTCGCCGTCCCCGACGAGAAGTGGGGCGAGCGCCCGCTGGCCACGGTCGTCCTCAGAGAGGGTGCCACCGCCGACTTCGCCTCCCTGCGCGCCTTCCTCGCCGAGGAGGGCAAGATCGCCAAGTGGCAGCTCCCGGAGCGCTGGACGATCATCGAGGCGGTACCGAAGACGAGCGTGGGCAAGTTCGACAAGAAGGTGCTCCGCAGGCAGTACGCCGAGGGCGGCCTGGACATCACCCAGCTCTGACCGATGGCCGGGACGGCGACCCGGACGGCGACCGGTGCGGTGACCGGCACGGCGGTCAGCACGACGGCCCGGCACAATCGCCCGGCACGATGGCCGGCTCCGACCAATCGCCTCGCCCTTGCCCTCGCACTCGCCCCGGACGCATCGCGTGCCCCTGCGCCGGGCGGGCGCTCCACGACCCCGCCCGGCGCCATGCTGTTCCACCCGCCGCTATCGCTATAAGGGAGGCTTCCTCGCCTCAGAGGTCGCCTCAGAGGTCGCCTCAGAGGTCGCCCCAGAGGTCGCCTCAGAAGTCGATCGGCTTGCGGTAGCGGACGTATTCGTTGCGGCGCCGGAATCCCACGCTCTCGTAGAGGTCGTAGGAGCGGTGCGGATTGGCGGTGCCGGTGTACAGGCGGGCGGTCCGCGCGCCGTGTTCGCGGAGGGAGCGCAATCCGTCCAGCAGCAGGGCGCGCCCCAGTCCCAGACGCCTCGACTCGGCCCGGACGCTCAGTTCCCCGACCTCGCCCAGGCTGCGGTCATGCCGGCGGATGGAGCACAGGGCGACGCCGGCCATCCGGTCGTCGTGCCAGGCGGCTCGCCAGCAGGCCGTGTCGGCCGTGGCGAGGAAGCGTTCGAAGGTCCACGTCTCGGTGTAGGCGGCCTGCGCGTAGGAGTCGACGACCGTCTTCCAGGCCGAGCGGTAGTCGGCCGGCTCAACGGCACCCACGGTGACCCCGGCCGGCAGGCGACCGGCGGGCTCGGGCAGTTCTCGTAGATCGGGCAGTTCCAGTTCCACCAGGCTGAAGACCCGCCGGTATCCGGTGTCGAGCAGGAGCCGCGTCGCATCCTTTTCGGAGGCCGTCGCGTTCGCGCCGAAGATGGCCGGCCGCGCGGTCCCGTGCTGCCGTACGAGCCGGCGGACACGCTTCTCCGCCCAGTCGAGCATGGCCGAGCCGATGCCCGCGCCGCGGTGGTCGGGCAGCAGGTGGCCACGGTGCAGGTACAGCCATGTGCCGTCCCGTTCCCGCCACCACCGGACCGTCACGTAGCCGACGACGTCACCGTGGCGCTCCACCAGGAGTTGGTTCTCGGACGGGTCGTCCAGCTCGGCGGAGGCTTCGGCGATCTCGGCCGCCGTCGGGACTCCCTCCACGACCGAGCGGGCGTCGGTCCCGTCCCGCCCCGCGCAGCCCCGCCGCACGGCGGCCATCGCGTCGTGGTCCTCGTCGCCGTGGTACGGCCGGAAGAGACAGTGGCCCGGCCCTCGTCCCGGCGTCCCCGGTCCGCCGCCCCCGTTCACGCTCACCCGGGCCTCCCGCCGTGTCGGACATGAGGTCAGCGAGCGTAGGCCGTGCCGACCGGGCGACGGAACCCGTTTTCGAACCCCCTGGCCATTACGGATACGGGTCCAGCCGGTACGGATACGGGTCCAGCCGGTACGGATACGAGTCCTGGCCGGTACGGACACGTGTCCCGGCCGGTACGGACACGGGGTCCTAGTTGGTGCCGATGCGGGCCAGCAGGTCGACGATCCGGTCCTGGACCTCTTCGCTCGTGGAGCGTTCGGCGAGGAAGAGCACGGACTCCCCCGCGGCCAGCCGCGGCAGTTCGGCGGGATCGACGGCGGCCGTGTAGACGACCAGCGGGGTGCGGTTCAACTGCCCGTTCGCCCGCAGCCAGTCCACGATTCCGGCGCGCCGGCGGCGTACCTGCATCAGGTCCATCACCACGAGGTTCGGCCGCATCTGCGCGGCCAGCGTGACGGCGTCCTCGTCCGTCGACGCCCGCGCCACCTGCATCCCGCGCCGCTCCAGCGTCGCGGTGAGGGCGAGCGCGATCTCCGCGTGCTCCTCGATGAGCAGGACACGCGGCGGGTGCTGCTCGGAGTCGCGCGGCGCGAGGGCCTTCAGGAGTACGGCGGGGTCGGCGCCGTACGCCGCCTCGCGCGTCGCCTGTCCGAGTCCCGCCGTCACCAGGACGGGCACCTCGGCGGCGACGGCGGCCTGGCGCAACGACTGGAGGGCCGTGCGCGTGATCGGCCCGGTCAGCGGGTCGACGAACAGCGCGGCGGGGAACGCGGCGATCTGCGCGTCGACCTCCTCGCGCGAGTGCACGATGACGGGACGGTAGCCGCGGTCGCTCAGCGCCTGCTGGGTGGTGACGTCCGGCGCCGGCCACACGAGCAGCCGCCGCGGGTTGTCCAGCGGCTCCGGGGGCAACTCGGCGTCCACCGGCCGGGGCTGCGGCTGGTCGGCGACCTCGACGGCACCGCCGGGTCCGTCGAGCGGCTCGGGGCCCTCGGCGGCGTTCTCGTCCGGTGCTCCTATGGCGTACGACCGGCCGACGCCCTCGGTGGAACCGGGCCGGCGGGGTCCGGTCCCCGGCTGGCCGCCTTGCGGGTGCGCCCGGCCGGCGTTCTCCGGGCGCTCCACGACCGGCTCGGGCGGGGTGCCGAGCTTGCGGCGGCGGCCCGAACCGTTCGTCTGGTGCGGGGGAGGCGTCGGCGCCTGGACCCCGCCGCCCGGCTGGATCACGCTGCCTGGCTGAACCCCGCTGCCCGGCTGGGCAGCGGCGACCTGGCGGGCGAACGGGACACCCTGGCCGAGCGTGCGCACGCTTATGGCACGGCCCTGCGTCGAGTTGGGGTCGGCCGGCGCGGACGCCGCCGACGCCTCGGCGGGCAGCGGCTGAGCGACCCGCGCGGCGGGCCGCTCAGGGGGGAGCGGGGCGGTGGCCGGCTGGGCCGCGCGCGCGGCGGCGGGCGCGTCACCGGGAACACCGGGCTGTACGGGGTGACCGGCGCCGGTCGCCGGGGTGTTCGCACCCGACGTGTCATCGGCGCTGGGGGTACCGGCGGTACCGGCGGTAGTGGGGGTACTGGTGGTGCCGGGCGTACCGGAGGCGGCGTTCGCGTCGGGCCACGGCTGCGGGTGGACCGCCGGGGCGGGGGCGCCCGGCAGCGGGGCGGGACCCGTGACACCGGCGGGGCGGCCTGCCTGCGTACCGGCGGCGGCACCCGGGACTCCCTGGGCGGGCACTCCCTGTGCGGGTCCGCCCTGAGCCGGGACCCCTTGAACGGGGAGACCCTGAGCGGGAACCCCGTGAGCGGGGACACCCTGTGCCGGACCGGCCTGTCCGGGAACACCTTGCCCGGGAACGGCCTGTCCGGGGACCGGCTGTCCCAGCACCTGCTGTCCTGGCACGCCCTGCGCGGGAACCCCCTGTCCGGGAACCCCCTGTCCGGGAACCCCCTGTCCAGGCACAGGCACGCCAGGAACCCCGGCCCCCGGGACCCCGGGAACGCCAGTCGCGCCGGGCACCCCCGGAACCCCAGGGTTGCCCGGAACCCCGCCCGTCAAGGCTGTCCCGGTCGTCATCCCCGTAGGAGCGACCGGCTGACCCGGTTGACCCGGCTGGCCGGCCTGACCGGGCTGAACCGATTGGCCAGGAGGAACCGGCTGACCCGGCTGGACCGGCGTCGCGGCCTGGCGGGCGCGGCGGCGGCCCGGGCCGGAGACGGGGTGCGGCTGCGGCGGGGTGTGGTCGGCGTCGGTGGCGAGCGGCGTCGCGTCGTGGCGGCTCTCGTCGGCCCGCCCGTGACCGGCGGCGTCCCCGGCGGCGGTCTGCTGGGCCAGCGCGACCTGGGCCTGCGCCTGCTGGGCGGCCTGCGCCTGGAGGGCCTGAGCCTGCGCGGCCTGTTCCTGAGCCGCCTGGGCCTGGGCGGCCTGCACCTGCGCCTCGGCCTGGACGTACTCCGGCGAACGGTCCGCCTCGGCGGGCGGCAGCGCGAACACCGTACGGGCGCCCGTCTCCTGCGCCGCGGCACGTTCCGCGGCGGCGGCCAGCGCACGGCGGCGCCGTCCGGTCGGCTGCCCGGCGTCGGAGGCGTCCTCGCCAGGCCCGGCCGGAACCACGCCCGCGGCCTGCGCCTCCGCCGGCGTTGCCGCCGCTGTTGCCGCCGCTGTCGCCGTCGCCGGCAACGCGGCGGCGGGCAGTGCCTGCTGCTCACCGTCACGGCGGGCGCGTCGCCCGGAGGGCACCGGCACCCCCTGCGGGGGCACCGTCCCGCCGAGTCCCGTCCCGATGGCGGCCGTTCCGGCGCCGTGCTCGCCCGCCATGACGACCGCGCCCTCGGAAACCCCGTCACCCACACCGGGCAACGCCATATCGCCTACGCCTGCACCTACGCCCGTACCCGTGCCCTCGCCGGTACCTGTACCCGTACCCGTGCCCTCGGCGGGACTCGGCCGGCCGCGCCTGCGTCCGGTGCCGCCGGAGCCCTCACCGGCGGGCTCGGCCGCGGTCCCCTGCGCGGGAACCGGCACCTCGCCGACCACGGGCTCCCCGGCCGCACGCCGCCGGCGCCGGCCGGTCGGAACCGCCCCGCCCGCGCCGCCCGCGCCGGTGCTGTCGCCGGACGGCGTCTCGGACTCGGCCCCGGCGTCACCGTCCAGGAAGGCGTCCACGGACGACCGCCGGGCGCGCCGCCGGCCACCGCTCTGGCCACCGCCCTGCTGCCCGGGCTGTGCTGCCTGCGCGTCCTGCCCGGCGAGGGCGACCTCGGTGGAGACCGGCGGTCCCACCACGGGCGCGACCGCCCCGGCCCCGCCGCCGATCGGCACTTCGAGGACGAACGCGCTGCCGCTCATCCCCGGCACCTCGTGCGTCTGGAGCACACCGCCGTGGGCGCGCACGATCCCGCGCACGATCGGTTCGTGCACCGGGTCGCCCCCCGCGTACGGCCCGCGCACCTCGATACGCACGACCTCGCCGCGCTGCGCCGCCGCCACGACGACGGTGTTGTCCATGTAACCGCCCGCCGAGACGGGCGCGTTGCCGGTGGCGTCGACGCCGGCGACGTCCGCGATGAGGTGGGCGAGGGCGCGCGCGAGCCGCTGCGGGTCGACCTCGGCCTCGATGGGCGGCGCGTGCACGGCGAACTGGACCCGCCCGGGCCCGATCAGGTCCACGGCCCCGTCGACACCGGCCGCGACGACGGCGTCGAGCATGACGTTCGTACGGGTGATGGTCTCGGTGCCGGCGTCGAGGCGCTGGTAGCCGAGCACGTTGTCGACGAGCGTGGTGATCCGGGAGTAGCCGGCGGCGAGGTGGTGGAGGACCTGGTTGGCCTCCGGCCAGAGCTGCCCCGCGTCGTCGGCGGCGAGCTTGGAGAGTTCGCCGCGCAGTTGGTCGAGCGGCCCGCGCAGCGACTGGTCGAGGACGGCGAGGAGCTGTTCGTGCCGGGCGGTCAGGGCCTCGTAACGGTCCTTCTCGCGCTCGCCGAGGGAGGCGTACCGCTCGTCGCCCGCGGCGAGTTCCTCCTCGTGCCGCTCGGTCAGCTCGGCGATCTCGGCGGTGTGCCGCTCGCGCAGGGCCGTCAGCTCGGCGGCGTGCTCCTCGCCGATCCGCTCCAGTTCCTCGGTATGCCGGGTGGCCGCGGCTTCCTTCTCTTGGACGAGGGTGTCGTACGGACGCCGGTCGGTGAAGGTCATGACGGCGCCGACGAGCTGGTCGCCGTCGCGCACCGGAGAGGTCGTCAGGTCGACCGGCACCTGGTCGCCGGACTTCGACCACAGCACCTGCCCGCGCACCCGGTGCTTGCGCCCGGAGCGGAGGGTGTCGGCGAGCGGCGACTCGGCGTAGGGGAAGGGCTCGCCGTCGGCCCGCGAGTGCAGGATCAGGGCGTGCAGGTCCTTGCCGCCGAGGTCGCTGGCGCGGTAGCCGAGGATCTGGGCGGCGGCCGGGTTGACGAGGACGACCCGCCCCTCGGTGTCGGTACCGACGACACCCTCGGCCGCGGCGCGCAGGATCATCTCGGTCTGGCGCTGCGAACGGGCGAGTTCGGCCTCGGTGTCGACGGTGCCCGAAAGGTCCCGTACGACGAGCATGAGCAGTTCGTCGGGGGTGGGCCCGTAACTGTCGTAGGCCTGCTGGCCGTCCTCCAGGTTCGCGCTGGTGACCTCGACCGGGAACTCCGAGCCGTCGGTGCGCCGCGCGGTCATCCGGGTCGGCTTGGTCCGTCCGCGCTGGTCGATGGTGTCGGGCCTGCGCATGGAACCGGGGATCAGCCGGGAGTCGAACTCGGGCAGCAGATCGAGCAGTCCGCGGCCCACCAGCGCGGTGCCCGGGGTCTCGAAGGCCTCCAGGGCGATGGTGTTGGCGTTGACGACGGTCCCGTTGGCGTTGACCAGCAGCAACGCGTCGGGAAGGGCATCCAGTATGGCTGCGAGGCGAGCAGCGCCTCGGGATGGCCTGCTGCTCACGAGACGCTTCCTCCCTGTTACCGCACCTTGCCGACCGCGGATGCCATCTTGCCAACCGGTCCGCGGCGTGTCACGCGAGGGAGTCTACGGGCAGAGGTCCCGCGGACGGTGCCGGATGAGAGGGAGGTCGCACGCGGAAGAGGCGCGGGAGGGAAGTGGAAGAGGGGGAGAAGCTGTGACCACGCGTTTTCCCGACGGCCCGCCTGCCCGGCGATCCGGCGCCCTGCCACCCGGCGGCCCCACTACCGGTGTCCGGGCGCCCGCCTGTTCGACGGCCCGGCTGGCCGGCGACTCTGCTCCCGGGCGGCCCGGCTGCTCGGCGACACTGCTCGCAGGCGGCCCGGCTGCTCGGCGGCCGGTTGCCCTCCGTCCCGCCGGTCCGGCTGCCCGCTGCCTCGGTTGCCCTCGCGCACGACGCCCACCCTCCCCTGCCCTCCCCTCCCTCCCCCCTCTTCTATGGGCCTACTCGGACCTCGCGTCCGGCAGGACGGGGACCATGGCGTTCCAGCGGGAGATCTCGCACCCGTTCGTACGGTCGTAGCGGGCGTCGACGGGCCGCCCCGCCCAGGTGCCGGTGACGTGCGCGGTGGCGGGACCGCCGTACTGCATCGTGCAGAGGGCGTCCGGCGACACGGGGGCGAAGGGGTCCTTGCCCCAGGTGGTGTTCGCGTCGAGCCGGTCGCAGGCCTGGGCGGCGCGGGGGTGGCTGCCACCCGCCGGATGACAGTCCAGCTCGTACGTGCCGTCCACACCGGCCCCCGCGTCGTGGACCGTCACCGTCAGCCGGTCCTCGGAGTCCTCGGGGCGGGCCGGCGGGGGCATGGCGCCGGGCAGCGCCACACCGCGCGCGGCGGCGTAGAGAGGGGACAGCCCGGCGAAGGCGGCCAGCGGCGCGCGGGACGCGACGGGGAGGAGGGACACGGCCGGCGGGGTGGGCGCGGCCACCTGGGTACCGGCCGGCACGGCCGGCAGGACGGCGGGGGTCCCGGCCGAGGCGCTCGGAACGGCTGAGAGCGCGGCGGTGGCGGACGCGGCGGCGGTGAGGAGCAGTCGGCGCAACATGGACTGACTAACGCGGGGCGTCCTGACTGGTTGCGCCCGGTCACGCGGCTGCCGGGGGCCGGTTAAGGGCGGGAAGCGGCCCGGTCGCGTGCCCGCGCGGATGCCGGGTGGCGGTGACGGTCGCGTGCCCGCGCGGATGCCGGGTGGCGGTGACGGTCGCGTGCCCGCGCGGATGCCGGGTGGCGGTGACGGTCGCGTGCCCGCGCGGATGCC